>CATMOC010000360.1 GCA_950071955.1 uncultured Mesorhizobium sp.
CAGGCCGCGCGTGCCTAAGGTGTCGGCGAGCCGGTCGGCGATCGCACCGAACTGCGTGTCGTCCTCGAATTCCATGCCCGACACCGCCTGGGCGGCGGCCAGCAGCCTGTCGTAGCCGGATCCTTCCTTGCCGCGGCGGTAGAGGTCGAAGCGTTCTTCCCACCCGAGTTCCACCGGCGGGGCGGCGAGGAAGAGCGGGCCACCGAATTCGGACCCGATGCCCGCCTCACCGATCGCCTCGCGGGCGGCGATTTCCGCGAGTTCATGGGTGAGGGCGCCCGCACCCTTCGGACTGGAAGCCAGGAAGTCGACGGTGCCGGCGATGCGGGTGTTCAGATGATCGACCGGGAAGCGCCGGATGGGATGGATGCCGGAACGGCCCGCAGTCAGGGCGGCCCAGTTGTCTTCCTTGCCGATCCCGAGCGACGTCACGACGCCGATGCCGGTGACCACCACGACAGGGCGTCCGAAACTGTCCGTCATATCCGTCATGGCCTTTGCATCCCCATTCAGGCAGGCGCGAGCAGCGCGGCGCCCTCGAAGCGGCGCGTGCCGATCGTGGTCGCCAGCATCCTTCCGGTCGTGCGCGAGGGTTTTTCGGAAGCCGGATCGAACGGAGGAAACGCGGCTCCCTTGTGGATCGCAAGGGCGGCGAGCGCGATCGCGAACGGAAACTGTGCTTCCTTCATGTGGCCGGTGAGCGACGTGAAGCCGCGAACCGGAATGTCCGGCCTGGCTTCGAAGGCGGCCTTTTCGGCCCGTGTCGGCGCATGGGCGCCGGACGCTCCCGAAACCGCGGCAGCCGGTTCATCGCCAGCGACGGCGTCGACCATCCGACCGATGGATTGCGCGAAATCGACGCGGTCCCGCCTCAGCCGGTCTGAAACGAGCTTCGCGATCGTCGCATAGGCCGTGCGGCCGCGTTTGGCGGCGTGCTCGCGCGATTCGATGACGAGAAAGGCCGCGCCAGATCCGGTGATGACGCCGCCGCCCTGGCCCGCGTCGCGCTCCCAGACGGACGACCAGGGTCCGTGGTGCAGAGTGCCGGCGAGTTCGTAGCCGAGGAGGTGGTCGGGGTGCTCGGTGTTGAAGGCGCCGCCCACCAGGACGTGGCTCGACTGCCCGGACCTTATCCTGGCCACGGCCGTCTCGACCGCGGCGATCCCTGCGCCTTCCTCGCCCATGAAGGTGCGCGAGGAGCCGGTGACCTTGTGGACGATCGATATGTTGCCCGCCAGCAGGTTCGAAAGCTGCGCCAGGAAGAGGGTGGGGCGCAGTTCCGTCGTCAGCTTCTCGTTCAGAAGCACGCCGCGATCGTTCCGCGTCAGAGATGCCTCGAGAATGGCCGCGTCCACGGCCTGGTCGCGCTCGCCGCCGCCCGCGGCGACGATCATGTCCATTGTGGCCGAGAGGCCCTCGTCACCCTTAAGGCCCGCATCGTCGAGGGCGAGGCCCGCCGTATAGGTGCCGAGCCGCTGCCAGGCCTCCATCTGGCGCAGGTCTCCGCGCTTGGAGATCTGGGTGCTCCAGTCGATTTCGGGCAGCGGATGAACGGTGTAGGGTTTGAAACGTTCGCTGTCGAGGCGCGGCGCGGGAGAGGCGCTCGTCAGCTCGCGCCAGTGCGCGTCGGTGCCTTCGCCCAGGGAGGAAAGGATGCCGATGCCGGTGACGAGGGCGTCGTGTTTGTTCATGGGCCGATCATGTGACGGCGCGACGAAGCCGCGTCAAGACCGACCGGGAGGAACCTCCCGTATCGGGCGTTCAGCGAACCTTGGCAGCGACCAGTTCGTCGATCTTGGAACACAGGTTCCTCATGACGAAGTATTCCTCGGTGGAAGCCTTGCCGTCGTTGACTTCCTGCGTCCACTTCTCGAGCGGGATCTTGATCCCGAACTCCTTGTCGATGGCGAAGACGATATCGAGGAAGTCGAGGCTGTCGATGCCGAGATCGTCGATCGTGTGGCTTTCGGGCGTGATGGTGTCGCGCTCGATCTCGCTGGTTTCGGCAATAATGTCGGCAACCTTGTCGAAGGTGTTGGTCACGGCGGTTCAACCTTGGAAAAGCGTGGGAAAGCGATCTGCGGGGTTCCTAATCGGTTTTGGCGAGATGTCAAACCGGGCGGACGGTTTTCCATCGGAAGTCCGACGCGGCTCGAGTCTTGTAACTTATAGAAGACTCGCTATCCTGCCGCGATGGGCCGCAACCGTTGCGGCGGGAACAGCCACCGGTTCGGCGACCATGTCCAGAATCCTGACCGTCGGGGTCGCCGTGATCGATATCGTGATGTCCGTCGACGAACTTCCCCGCCAGCCCGAAAAGTATCGCGCCCGCGACGCCGCCATCATCGGCGGGGGCTGCGCGGCGAACGCGGCGGTAGCGGTTGCGAGGCTCGGCGGCGAGGCGCTGCTGGCGGCGCGCATCGGCCGCGATCCCATCGGCGGGATGATCGTCTCGGGGCTTGAGGCCGAAGGCGTCGATTGCGCGCTCGTGCGCCGGCTCGAAGGGGGACGCTCTTCCTTCTCCTCGATCTATGTCGATGCCAATGGCGAGCGGCAGATCGTCAATTTCCGCGACATGGCGCTGAGTTTCGACGCGTCCTGGCTGGAACCAGCGGTCCCCGATGCGCTCGACGCGATCCTTGCCGACACGCGCTGGCCGCAAGGCGCCGCGGTCGCCATGGCCGCCGCCCGGGCGCGCGGCATCCCCGGCATCCTCGACGCCGAGGCGCCGGTGCGCGAGGCGGCGGAGGCGCTGCGCCAGGCGTCCCACATCGCATTCTCCGCGCAGGGACTGAGAGATTTCGCGGGAACCGAAGATCTCGCCACCGCGCTCCGGTCGGCGCATGAGGAGACGGGCGCCTGGGTCTGCTGCACCAACGGTTCGGAAGGCGTCGACTTCTTCGAGGGCGGCGAGCCTGCGCACGTGCCGGCTTTCACCGTCGACGTCGTCGACACGCTGGGGGCAGGGGACGTCTGGCACGGCGCTTTTGCGCTCGCGGTGGGCGAAGTGCAGCCTGAGCGGGACGCTATCCGCTTCGCCAATGCCGTTGCCGCCCTAAAATGCACCCGGTTTGGCGGCCGCGCCGGCACACCCGACAGGGCAGAGACGGAAGCCTTCATGAGGAGGGCGGAGTGATTGGCTCAGTTGAAGATGATGCGGCCAAGCACACGGAGTTCGTCGTCGTTCGGCCGTATGATCAGGGCCTCGCCCTCGCGCGCCGGCTGGCCGGTGAGGGCCTTGATGTTTTCGAGATCGGTCACGAGCACGATATTGTCCCAGCCCTTGTAGCTGCGGATCAGTTCCATCGTCGCCGCGCGGGCCTCGGCCGCCGCCTGCGCATCGGCGGGAAGCGGGTCGAGGGGAGGGAACTCCTCCACCTCTTCGTACTGGAAGGCGAGGCGGGCCGTCTGGAGCGCGCGGCAGAGGCGGCTCGAATAGACCTGTTCGACCGGGGCGCCGCGTGCCGCGAACAGGGCGCCCATCTTGCGCGCCTGGAGTTTGCCGCGCTCGGAGAGATTGCGTTGCGTGGAACAGTCCTCGATGTCGAAACCGGGCGGATCGCTTGTGCCCAGCGCATAGGCATGGCGCAGGAGCACCACATGCCCTCCCTCGCGAAGAAGCGCCCATCCGGCTTCCGTCGCAAAAGCCGGAAACGCGAAGATCACGAGGGTGAGAGCGAGGAGAATTCGATGCATGCGGGTTCCTGTCCGAGACACTGGATATAGGCAATCCGCATGGCAAGCAAAATGATAGGCAGGGACGCGGGGCGCCGGGCCGGGACCGGACGGTCTCCGGGATCAGTCGAACGTCACGCGGCCGATCACCTCGAAACCCCGGGCGGAAGGTTCCAGTACCACGGCCTCGCCTTCCCGCGGAACGATGTCGGTGAGGGCGGTGACGTTCACCTGATGAGTAACCATCACCAGCGTACCGGGTCCGCCGAAGGCGGCGATACGTTCGCGGACGGCCTCGGTCTGGCTGTCCCGGCGGCTGCGGTCGCCGAAAAAGGAATCGAGCGGCGCGAAGGGGATGACCGCGTCGTCGCCGAAAGCCAGCCGGGCGGTATCGAGGGCGCGGCACCAGCGGCTGGAAAGGACCTCGCTCACCTCGATGCCGTTTCTCCGCAGCCGGTCTCCGAGTTCGGCAGCCTGCCGCCGCCCCTCCTCGGAGAGATTGCGCTGCGTGGAACAGTCGTCGATGACAAAGTTTTCGGGATCGCCGGTGCCCGGCGCCCTCGCGTGTCTGATCAGCAGGACCTTGCCGCCTTCCTCGAGCGCCGCGATGACGTCTTCCTGTGCCAGGGAGGCGAAGGAGACGATGGTCATCGCAAGCGCGAGAAAAACACGAGGCATGGCTGGACGCCCTCCTTTGTCGGAACCCTGGCCAGTGTCCAGATAGAGGCGTCTCATGTCAGGTAAAGCCAGCGCCGCCAAACGCCGCATCGGCATCCTCCCGCTCGCGCGCGCCACCTTCGACGTGGCCTTCGCCGAGCAGAAGCTCGCGGCGATGCTGGCCGCGCTCGACGCGGCCGGCCTGCAGGTGACAGGACCCCGGCATCTGCTCTTCGACGCCGATGCCACTCGCATTGCCATCGAGGGCCTGCGCGGGCGGGAGATCACCGACCTCCTCGTGCTGCAGGTGACCTTCACCGACGCGGCCATGGTGGTGGAGGCCGCGAACGCCTTCGACGTGCCGCTTGCCCTCTGGTCGGTCCCGGAACCGCGTCTCGGCGGGCGGCTGCGCCT
>CATMOC010000361.1 GCA_950071955.1 uncultured Mesorhizobium sp.
GCCGCTCCGGGATGCGAATGGTGATCTGGTCGTCTCGCGCGAGGCCGAGGCCTTGCGGGATGCCGCGATGATGGAGCTGATGTCCCTCGCGCCGATCCCCGCGGCGCTCGATCAGATCCTCTGGGCCTTCGGCGACGAGGCTGTGGCCGAGGTGACCGGCCGCTCCATCCGTCCGCTGAAACCTCAGAACGGTGCCCTCTTCATCGAGAAGCGGTCCGCCAGCAGCAATTCCTCGGAAACCCGCGCTTTCATGGACGGCGAAAAGGACATCCTGATCTTCTCCGACGCCGGCGGGACCGGGCGGTCCTATCACGCGGCTCAGACCGCGAAGAACCAGAAACGACGGCGGCACTATCTGTTGGAGCCCGGCTGGCGCGCCGACGCGGCGATCCAGGGTCTTGGCCGCACGCATCGCTCGGCTCAAGTGTCAGCGCCCTTCTTCCGGGTCTGCACGTCGGATGTGCATGGCGAGAAACGCTTCACCTCCACGATCGCCCGGCGTCTCGATCAGCTGGGGGCGCTCACCAAGGGTCAGCGCGAGACCGGATCCCAAGGCATGTTCCGCGAAGAGGACAACCTCGAAAGCCCGATCGCCCGGGGTGCGCTCCGGGGCTACTATGCCGATCTCGCCGCCGGGCGTGCCGGGGCGATGAGCTACGAGCGCTTCACGGACTGGACCGCCTTGCGGCTCATCGATCAGGACGGCGTGCTGCTGGAAGAGCTGCCGCCGATCCAGCGCTTCCTCAACCGGGTGCTGGCGCTGCCCATCCACATGCAGAACGCGCTCTTCGCCGAGTTCATGAGCCGGATTGCCGACCAGACAGAGCGGGCGCGGGCGGCAGGCACGCTCGATCTCGGGGTGGAGACGCTGCGTGGCGAGAGGATCGAACAGGTCTCGGCGGAGGATCTCTGGACCTGCCCGCGCTCCGGGGCGGTGACACGGATCATCGGGCTCGAGGTGACGGACCCTGTTCATGTGCTCTCGGCCAAGGAGGCTTTGGAACGGAACCCCGACAAGCTGCCGATGATCAACCGTGCCTCCGGGCGCGCAGCACTGATCTCCTCCCGGCCCATGCAGATGTATGACGAGGAGATCGTCACGCTCATGCGGAAGGTGACGCGGCCGAGCGGATCCACCTATACCGAGGAAGGGAAGTTCCAGGCCTCCGCCTGGGAGCAGATCGAAGAGCCCGAGTTCCGCCGCCTTTGGGACGAGGAGGCCGACAGCCTGCCGAAGGTGACCACGACGAAGCTCTATCTGCTGACGGGGCTGCTGCTGCCGATCTGGAAGGACATCTCGTCGGGCAACGAGCGCATTTACCGGGTCACGCCCGAGGGGCAGGGGAGCATGATCGGTCGCACCGTCAGCGAGGACGGCGCCGCGGCGCTGCGCGCGCGGTTCATGGCCGGCACACCGAAAACGCCGCAGGAGATGCTGACAGCGGCGCTCGGGTCCACCGCGCCGGTCGATCTGGGCCGGGGTCTCACGCTCACCCGCCGCCGCGTCGCGGGCGCGGCACGGCTCGAGATCGACGGGGCCGACCGGGGCATGATCGACGGGCTAAAGACCATGGGCTGCTTCACGGAGATCATCGCCTTCCAGCTCCGGGTCTTCGTGCCGCACGGGGAGGGTGTCGAGACCGCCGCGATCCTCGGCCGGATCGTGGGGGACGGATCAGCCTCCAAGGCCGATCGCGCCGCCTGAAAGTGAAAGTGGGCCTTGGGTCTGGGGGAACGTGGAAGGGGATCTGCCCGCCCGCGTTCCGCCGCCGTGGCGGGGCTCCGGACCCCTCGGCGATTTCCCCCAATCCCAGACAAGAGGACGAGACCCATGACCGATCCCCAGATCAACTTCGCCGAGACGATGGCGAGATGGCAGGCCGAGCGCGAAGCCGCCAACAAGGCTGCCCGGAGCGAGCTACTCCCGCAATTGCGGGGCCTCGGTATCGCGCAAGTGACCGCCGAATACGAAGGCTACGGCGATTCCGGCAATATCGAAGATGTGACGGTGCAGCCCGCAGGCATTGCGCTCCCTGACGATCTCTGCACGAAGCTCGGCGACTTCGCCTGGTCCGTCGCATATCACCAGCATCCAGGCTTCGAGAACAACGAGGGCGGCTATGGCACCCTGACCTGGAATGTCACCGCCGACAGTATCACGCTCGATCATGCCGACCGTTACGTCGAATGCACCCACACATGCGACGAGGGGCTCTGACATGGCCCATCCCCTGCATCATGCCGAAAGCTCGGCCCGGAAGTTCGGCGGGTCGCCAGCCGACTATCAGGCGGTCCACGACTGGTTCGATGCTTCCAAGGAGCATCTCGCCATCTTCACCCACCGTGCGCTGCGCCATCACACGCAAGGTATCTTCGAGGCCGAACGTGTCTTCGGGCTCTCCCTCACCAACGCGATGGGGCGCGAGATTCCCATCCGCTGGATCGGCGAACAGCATGTCCGCGAAGACTGCCAGGGCCGCATTCCAAGCTTGGCCGACTGGCTCGGGCGGATTCAGCCAGAACCCTGGATGGCCAACGGGCATATCGACCGGCAGGCGCATGAGCCCGTCGGCGATCCGCGTACGGAATGGCTGGCCGAGGTGGCTGAGGGCAAGACGATCCTCGGCCTCAAGGACTGGATGGAGGCGAGGGGATCATGATGCGCAACGTCCGCAGGTTCTACGATTGCAGCACCGCACATCTGCCCGCGCCAACCGCGCAGGACATCGACAACGGGCTCTTTGCCAAATCGCCGACCATGCAGAACGAGTATGGCTGGCTGTTCTCCGTCCCGGAGACGCTCGCCGATCTGCCGGAAGGCGTCGACTGTGACGCCTTCAAGACGGTCATGGCGTTGGCGATGGATGCAGGTTGCGACTACGTCCTCTTCGATCGGGATGTCCCGCCGGTCCCCTATCTCGAGGTCTTCGACTGGTAGATCGAATGCGAGTGTGCAGAGGCCCGATCCGCGGATCGGGCCTCTCTTGTTTCCAACACCAATACTGAAATGGAGATCCGGATGAACATCGCGGAGATCAAGGCCGCCGTGGATGCCGGCAAAGCCGTCCATTGGGCGAATGAGGGCTACCGGGTGCATCGGGATGGCCTCGGCCAATACCTCATCACCTTTGTGCGGAACGGCAGCACCATCGGTCTGACCGACCGGAGCGGCCGCCGGCTGAACGGGGCCGAGGCCGACTTCTTCATATCGGAGCCGAACCAGGATGCAGCGGCAGAGTAGCAGGGAGGGACGCGCGCGTGGCGACGTGGGTCTCCCGCTCGGGCGCCGGGCCGGGCTGACAGGCAGGAGAGAAAGGAAAGAGGGCTTTCGGTTTTGCGATCCCATGAGGGGTCGAAAAGCAATCCCGCCTGCTCTGGCCAAGTACCGGGCAGCGGCAAACCCAAGGAGAAGATCCATGTTCGCAGGAACCCTGACCAAGAACGCCGAGACCGCAGCCACCGCCTATTCCGGCATGATCCATTCGACCCGGTTTGACATCGCCATCCAGCTCGAGACTCGGACGAAGATGTCCGAGCGAAGCCCGGACTATGATGTGACGGCGGTGAACAAGTCGGGCCGCAAGGTGCGCATCGGCACGGCCTGGAACGAGACCGGCAACACCAGTGGCAATCCTTACATCTCGATGCAGATCGATGTCGGTCTCGGGCCCTTCCGGGTCAACGCCGTGCAGACCAAGGAAGCACGCGAAGCGATGACCGGTGAATTCGAGATCATCCCGCTGGTCTCGAACGGTGCGATGAAGTCCGGTTCGATCTCGGGCGAACTGACCTCGATGGATGCAGACAACGCCTTCGCCGGTTACATCGCCAACATGATGTTCGACCTCGACTTCATGCTGATCGAGAACGAGTTCAAGACCGAGGAGACCCATCCCGACTACCGGATCGAGGTCTCCTCGCCGCGCGGCCACCCGATCCGCGTCGGCTCGGCCTGGATGGCGAAGAGCAACCGCACCGGCAACGACTATGTCTCGCTCCTCATCAACACGCCCGATGGCGATCTGCGGGTGAACGCCGTGCAGAACGAGGAGCAGCGCGGCGGCCAGACCTTCTCGATCATTCCCTTCGTCGAGAGCGCAGGCCAAGAGCGGTCGGACAACACCGGCCTCGCCCTGGTCGGCTGACAGGCAGCGACTTCTGCAGAACTGGCGCCCCGGGAAACCGGGGCGCTTCGGGTGTTTCGAGTTTCGTCGAGCTTCAAGGATCGTTTTTCGCGTTCGAGCGAAGCGAGAGGCAGCGAACAAACGATACGACATTAACTCGAAACGCCTTTCGCCCGTGCAGGCCTGCTCCTGCTCCCAAAACAGGCCTGACGGCGCGGTGCCGGTCCTGTCTCCGACCGGCCCGCGCCTCCTGTCCCCAAGAGGCAGGTCCCGTGAGGGGAGCCGCAGTGACGCGGCTCCCCTCTTTTCGTTTCACCCCGACAGAAGGACGACAACCATGTTCAATCTCTCCCATCCCAAGCTGGTCACGCTCGCAGCATCCGAAGGCTACGCCGATGTCGCGGACTTCCTGGAAGACCATGCGCAGGGCAGCACCGTGCCCGCGATCTGCATGGCACCCGATTGCGATCACACAGCCGATCTAGAGCCGGACCAACGTGCAGGTTTCTGTGAGGTCTGCGGCCGCCCCACCATGAAATCCGGCCTCGTCATCGCCGGCATGATCTGAGCGGCGCGCGCCGCGACACCCCCAATCGATTGGAAACGACATGGTACT
>CATMOC010000362.1 GCA_950071955.1 uncultured Mesorhizobium sp.
CGGCGGGAACTGGATGAGCTGATGTCCAATCCGCCCCCTGTCCAGCTTCGCCTCTCGGCGCTGTCGCACCTCCCGGTCGGTGTGGAACGCCCGACCTACAGGCGCTCCGACCTGTCGCCCGGCATACTTCACGTCGGCGTGGGCAACTTCCACCGCGCGCACCAGGCCATGTACATGCACCGGCTGTTCGAGAAGGGCAGCAATCGCGACTGGGCGATCGTCGGCGGCGGCGTCCGGCCTTCCGATACCTCCATGCGCGACAGGCTGTCGGCCCAGGACTGGCTGACCACCGTCGTCGAGCTCGACCCCGCCGGACTCTCGGCGCGCATCTGCGGCTCGATGATCGACTTCGTGCCGGTACAGCCGGAGGCGCTCATCGCCGCGATGGCTCGCCCGGAGATCCGCATCGTGTCGCTCACCGTGACCGAGGGCGGCTACTTCATCGATGCCGGGACCGGCGGTTTCGACGCCTCCCATCCCGACATCCTCGCCGATCTGGGCGACCGCGAAAATCCGAAGACCGTGTTCGGCGCCATCATCGCCGCGCTGGCCCGCCGGCGCGAGGCGAACCTGCCGCCCTTCACGGTGATGTCCTGCGACAACCTGCCGGAAAACGGCCACATCACCCGCCAGGCGGTGATCGGGCTGGCGCGCAGCATGCGCCCGGGAATGGAGGACTGGATCGCGAGCGACGTCGCCTTTCCGAGCGGCATGGTCGATTGTATCACGCCGGCTACCGGTCCGCGCGAGATCGTGCTGGTGCGCGACCGCTTCGGCATCGACGACGCCGCGCCGGTCGTGTGCGAACCGTTCCGGCAGTGGGTGCTGGAGGACCATTTTCCGCAGGGACGTCCCGCGCTGGAGGAGGTCGGGGTCCAGTTCGTCGCCGACGTCGCGCCCTACGAACTGATGAAGCTGCGTATCCTCAACGGCGGCCATGCGGCCATCGCCTACGTCTCGGGACTGCTGGGCATCCGCTACGTCCACGATGCCATGCGCCACCCGCTCGTCGCCGGCTTCCTCGACCGCTTGGAGCACGAGGAGATCATCCCCACGGTGCCTACTCCCCCGGGTGAGGATCTTGAGGCCTACTACCGCAAGATCGTCGAGCGCTTCTCGAACCCGGAAGTCGGCGACACCGTCGCGCGGCTCTGCCTCGACGGGTCCAACCGGCAGCCAAAGTTCATCCTGCCCACGATCGCCGACAGGCTGCGCGACGGACGCTCGGTCGAAGGGCTGGCCCTGGAGGTCGCGCTCTGGTGCCGCTATTGTGCGGCGATAGACGAGAACGGGAAGACGATCGAAATCGACGATCCAATGGCCGAAGAGCTGAAGAGCCGAGCGCGGGAGGCGAAGACCGATCCCTCCGCCTGGCTGCGGATGTCGCGGGTGTTCGGGCCGCTCGCCAGCCGGGACGCGTTCGCGGCGCCGTTTGCCGCTGCGCTGACGGCCCTCTGGCGGGATGGCGTCTCCCCGGTTGTGGAACGCTATATTCGTGGCGATTCCCCCGCCTGAACGGCATCGGGGAGGGAGAAAAGACGGATGATCCTGTGCTGCGGCGAGGCGCTGATCGACATGCTGCCGCGCGCGCTGGGGCAGGAAGGGACCGGTTACCTGCCCGCGCCGGGCGGAGCCGTCTTCAACACGGCCATCGCGCTCGGGCGGCTCGGTGCGCCGGCGGGTTTCTTCTCCGGCCTGTCGACGGACCTCTTCGGCCGCACGCTGGAAGCGGCGCTGGCGGGTTCGAAGGTCGACACACGGCTCTGCCTGCGCTCCGCGCGCCCGACGACGCTCGCCTTCGTGGAACTCGAGGCGGGGCAGGCGCGGTACACATTCTACGACGAGAACACCGCCGGCCGGATGATCGCGCCCGGCGACCTGCCGGACATCGGTCCTGACGTTGAGGCCATGCTCTTCGGCGGCATCAGCCTCGTCTCCGAACCCTGCGGCAGCGCCTACGAGGCGCTGATGCAGCGGGAGCACACCGCGCGCGTCATGATGTTCGATCCCAACATACGCGCAGCCTTCATCACCGACAGGCACGCCCATCTCGGGCGCATGCGCCGCATGCTCGCCATGGCCGACATCGTCAAGCTCTCGCACGAGGATCTTACCTGGTTCGGCGAAGGTACGGATGCCGACGCGGTCGCTCGCTCCTGGCTGGAGCTCGGTCCGCGCCTTGTCCTCGTCACGGGCGGCGGCGACGATGCCGTGGCCTACACGAGAAACGGGCATGTGCGCGTGCCGCCGTGCAAGGTCGAAATCGTCGACACGATCGGCGCCGGCGATACGTTCAATGCCGGCATCCTGGCGGCGCTCCACGAAGCCGGCCTGCTGTCGAAAGCCCGGATCGCAGATCTGTCCGATGTGCAGGTCCGAACCGCGATCGAATTCGCCAACAGGGCGGCAGGCGTCACTGTGTCGCGTGCGGGCGCCAATCCCCCCTGGCGAAGCGAAATCGCGTAGGGCGGCAAATTCCCGTGCGACCTGCTCCCTGAGACATCCCTGCCTTGCCGGACCGCCGGCCACCGAATTGCCCCAGGCTGGGTTTGCATGCTAGGGGCGGGGCGACTTGCGTTTGCCGGGAAAAGCGAATGAGACCTGATTATCGGCCCGACATAGATGGGCTGCGCACGGTATCCGCCCTGTCCTTCATCTTCTACCACTACGGTCTCGGACGCTTCACTGGCGGCTTTGTCGGAGTTGATGTCTTCTTCGTCATCTCGGGCTACCTGATCACCTCCATCATCTACCGCGAGATGGAACAGGATCGGTTTTCGATCCTCGCGTTTTACGATCGCCGCTTCAGACGCATCCTGCCGGCCACGCTCCTTGCGATCATCGGCACAGGCATCGTCGGCTACTTCGTTCTGCTTCCCAAGGATTTCGCAGGCTTCGGGGAGAGTGCGGTCTACGCATCATTCGGCTTTGCCAACTTCTTCTTCCTCTGGAACACCGGGGGCTATTTCGACAGCGCCGCCGACCTGATGCCCCTGCTTCACACATGGTCGCTGGCGGTCGAGGAACAGTTCTATTTCGTCTGGCCGCTGCTCCTGTTGTTGGTGTTCCGGTTTTCAAGCGGGTCGCGGACGGCGGTGGTGGCGACGCTCGCGCTCATCATCGCGGTCAGCCTTGGAGCATCGATCCTGATCGTGGAGCGGAACCAGCAGGTAGCGTTCTACATGCTGCATACGCGGGCGTGGGAACTCGCGATCGGCGCGCTCCTGGTGTTCGTGCCGGCGATCCGCCATCGCCTCGCGGCGGAAGCGCTCGCCGTGCTGGGTCTTGCGCTCATCGCGTATGGCGTATTCGCACTTACCTCCAGGTCACCGTTTCCCGGTCTCAACGCCCTCTATCCCTGCGTTGGCGCCGCGCTGCTGATATGGCCGACCGCGCAGCGGACGATGGTGGCGCGCGCTCTGTCGCTTCGCCCGATGGTCTTCATAGGGTTGATCAGCTTCTCGCTCTACTTGTGGCATTGGCCGATCCTGGTTCTCTACCGGCTGTACGGCATCGGCGACATGCCGGGAACCTACGAGAAGGTCGCCCTCATACTGCTCTCGATCTTGCTCGCGACGATATCACTCTACGCAGTCGAAAACCCGATCAGGAGGCGGCGTTTCGGCCATCATGTGACGATTCCGGCGGGGCTCTCCGCGGCGGCCGTCGTGGCCGTCTGCGGCTATGGCATCGTGGCCATGGCGGGTATCCCGTCGCGACTGGATCCCGATGTGCGGTACTACGCATCGTTCCTCGACTTCGATACCCCAAACCGGCGCGATCCTGCGTGCTTCATCACGAGCGAAAGCGCTCGCGAGGGATTGTCCTTCGAGTCCGACAGGTGTCTGGCCATAACAGCGGACAAACCGAACGTCCTGGTCATCGGCGACAGCCACGCAAACCACTACGTCGCATCGCTTCGTCAACTCTACCCCGGCATCAATTTCGCTCAGGCCACGGCATCCGGCTGCCAGCCGACGATTAAACCCGTCGGGTCGAAACGCTGCACGAACCTCATGAACGATGTCTTCCAAAAGTACGTTCCAGGAATGGATTTCGATGCCGTGATCGTATCGGCGCGATGGAACAACCATGGCATCAAGAAGCTCAGGAAGTCGGTGAAAGCCCTTAAGCGACACGTTGCCAAGGTCATCGTGCTCGGTCCAACGATCGAGTATCGGCACGAACTCGCGAGACTTCTGGCCAAGTCGAAAATGACCGGGCGCGATCTGATGCGGGAATCGCGTCGGTACGAGGCGAAGGCGAAGACCCAGAGAGCCGTCGAACGGGCGCTTTCGGGCACTTCGGCAACACTGGTCTCCGTCCTCGATGCCGTGTGCCCGCGAAAGAAGTGCCAGGTGCTGACGCCGGAGGGTGCTCCCCTGCAATGGGATTACGGCCACTTCACCACATCCGGCGCCACCTATGCACTGCAAAAGATGAAGTTGCCTCTACCGACCACGTCATCCAATCTCGCATCCAGCGCGCTGCACTAGGCCCGTCAATCATTCGGGTTCATCCACGCCATCGTGTGCTGCTTACGCGAAATCCGCATCGCGCAGCCATCGCGGGCGGAAGAGCCTCATGTCCTGTTGATCGGCGCTCGCAACTGTTGTTCATCTCGGGCGCGAAGCGTCGAGGGGGCATCATGGGAAGGCCGGTCAGCGTCGAGGACTATCGCCGGATCGCCGCGCGCCGGCTACCGCGGGCGGTGTTCGACTATGTCGAA
>CATMOC010000363.1 GCA_950071955.1 uncultured Mesorhizobium sp.
CAGGCCGGGGCGCAGCGTTTCGGTCGCGAGGTCGCCGGGCCCATCGTCCTCCTGCGTCGATGTCGTGCCCAGCGGCGATCCCTGACCTTCAGCCGGAGTGATGAACACCGCAAGGCAAGCCTGAACCTTCTCGCGCAGCCGGGTCGCATCCTCGATGTCGGCGATGTCCTTTAGCGTCATCGCAACCGCGCCCAGCCAGCTCGCACCGCGCGCCTGCCCGTGACGCAGGCGCTCGTACATGTGGTCGACATCCTGCGCGGAGACGAACCGGCTGTTGAACGACATGCGGGCGATGCGATCGTGCGGGTTTTCGTCATCGCCATCGGGCTATTCCTGGCGGGATATTACTTCTGGACCGGCTGACCGCTCTCAAGAAGGTCCGGCCGCCGCTGCCGTGTCAGCATTTCGGCCTGTTCCCGACGCCACGCCGCGATCCGGGCGTGGTTGCCCGACGTGAGCACTTCCGGGATGGGCCGCCCCTCCCACTCCTGCGGCCGCGTGAAATGCGGATGTTCGAGCAGACCGCCCTCGAAGCTTTCCTCCGTGCCCGAGGCTTCGTTGCCCATGACGCCGGGCAGCAGGCGCACGACGGCATCGAGCAGCACCAGCGCCGCCGGCTCGCCGCCGGAGAGGACGTAGTCTCCGATCGAGACTTCCTCCATTTCTCGCGCTTCGATGACCCGCTGATCGACACCCTCGAAGCGGCCGCAGACGATGACCGCGCCAAGCCCAGACGCCAGCTCGCGCACGCGCGCCTGCGTCAGCGGTTTGCCGCGCGGGCTCATGAGGAGCTTCGGGCGCGGATCGCCTTCCGGCACGGCGTGGTCGATCGCCCTGGCCAGGATGTCGGCGCGCATCACCATGCCGGCGCCGCCGCCGGCCGGGGTATCGTCGACGGTGCGGTGCCTGTCGGTGGCGAAGTCGCGGATCTGCACGGTTTCGAGCGACCAGTCGCCACGCTCCAGCGCCCGGCCGGCGAGCGACAAGCCCAGATGACCCGGGAACATCTCCGGGTAGAGCGTCAGGACGACGGCTCGAAAGCTCACCGGTTGCCTCCGGCCGAGCGCGGCCCCCGCGGACGATCTGGCCCGCCTTCGGATGGCTCTTCCTCGTCCTCCTGATCCCCTAGCCCCGCAGCGGCGGTGTCGATCGTCACCGTCGCGCCCGCGATGTCGATCCGGGGAACCGCGGCTTTGGTGAAGGGGATGAGTTCGCTTCGCCCGCCCGAGGTCGCGATCTCGATGATGTCGCCGCCGCCGAAGTCGTGCAAAGCCTTGATAGTCCCGAGCTTTGCGCCGGTCTCGTCCAGCACGGCGAGACCGATCAGGTCGGCATGATAGAACTCGTCCTCCTCCAGGTCGTCCGGAAGGACCGAGCGATCGACGAAGAGCTCCGTCCCGTTCAGCGCCTCGGCGGCATTGCGGTCCGGAACGCCTGCAAAGCGGACGACCAGCACCTCCTTCTGCGGACGCAGGTCGCGGATGACGAAAGTTCGTCCGTCCGAGGCGTAGAGCGGTCCGTAGTCGCCGAGCGCCAGCGGCTCGCCGGTGAAGGTCTTCACGCGCACCTCTCCCTTGATGCCGTGGGCGGCACCGATGGTGGCCATGAGGACCGGGTTCTTAAGCTTCGGCATCGGGTTCATCCTTCGCGCCGCTCCTAGAACCAAGGCGCGGCGATGGCAATGATGGCATTCACGAAGCGCTAACGCCTGCGCGCCAGCATACCGTCACACCCAGGGACCCGTCTTCGATGCAGGAATTCCTCGTTTCGGCCAAAGCAGACCTGATGGAGGCCCGCGCCGGCTGGCTTTCGGCGCTCGGGCGCGAGCGGCGGCTGGCTTCGCTGACGCTGGAGGCCTACGAGCGCGACACGCGGCAGTTCTTCCAGTTCCTGACCGGCCATTGCGGCGGACCGCCCGGCCTGTCCGACATCGCGGACCTGCGGCCGGCCGACCTGCGCGCCTTTCTCGCCTATCGCCGCAAGGAAGGGGTCGGCGCCCGCACGCTCGGGCGCGGGCTGGCGGCGATCCGCTCCTTCCTGCGCCATCTCGAACGGCGCGGCCTCGCCAACGCGGCCGGGGCGGCGTCGCTCCGATCGCCAAAACTTCCCAAATCCCTGCCGCGTCCGCTGACGGCCCCCGAGGCGAGACGGGTCGTGTCGGCGGGCGAGCAGCTTGCCGAAGAACCGTGGATAGCCGCCCGCAATGCGGCGGTCCTCACCCTGCTCTACGGTTCGGGCCTGCGCATCTCGGAGGCTCTGGGGATCACGGCGAGCCAGATCGCGGGCAAGGGAGAAACCGTCCTGAGGATCACCGGCAAGGGTGGCAAGACCCGGTTGACGCCGATGCTTCCGGTCGCATTGCAGGCGGTCGCCGAGTATCGCCGGCTCTGCCCGCACCATCTTCCGCCAAACGGTCCACTTTTCCGTGGCGCGCGCGGCGGGCCGCTCGACCCATCCGTGGTGCAGCGCGAGATGCGCAAGCTGCGTTCGGCGCTCAATCTGCCCGACAGCGCCACTCCTCACGCCTTGCGCCACTCGTTCGCCACGCATCTCCTGGCACGCGGCGGCGATCTCAGGACGATCCAGGAGCTTCTGGGGCATGCCAGTCTTTCGACGACGCAGCTCTATACCGGCGTCGACACCAGCCGCCTGCTCGACATCTACGACAAGGCCCATCCGCGTGCCTGAGCGGGCTGAAAGGCGGCGTTTTTCCGGATCGGCTTAACGGTTTCGCCGTTATTGCCCGCTAGGATTCGTCCCATGAACCGCGCGATTGCCATATCCGACCGCCTCTGCCGCGTCTCGCTTGCCCTGATCGCGGCGGCGAACGTGCTCTTCCTCGTCGGCTTCGTCGCGGCGGTGCTGCTCGCCATGGACGCTCGCGCGGCGGCGCCGGATTGCAAGGGCACGGATCTGCTCGAGCGGATGCAGGCCGAGGAGCCCGCCCTTCTGGCCAGAATCGAAGCCGAAGCGCAGGCCGTGCCGAACGGACGCGGGCTGCTCTGGAAGGTCGAAAAGCCTGGTGTCGAGGCATCCTACCTTTTCGGAACCATGCACCTGACCGATGCGCGCGTGGTGGACCTCACGCCGCAGGCACGGGATGCATACCTCTCCGCAGACATAGTGGTGATCGAGACCACGGACGTCCTGGACGAGGGCCGCATGCTGGCGACCATGATGGAACGTCCGGAACTGACCATGTTCACGGACGGCTCCACGCTCAATTCCCATCTCGATGCGGACAAGGCGGCGCAACTCGAGGCGGCGCTCGCCGGACGCGGCATTCCTCCCGCAAGCGTGCAGAAGATGAAGCCCTGGATGCTCGCCGCCGCACTTTCGCTGCCGGCTTGCGAGATGGCGCGCAAGGCCGCCGGTGCGCAGGTGCTCGACGTCAAGCTCGCGAAGGAGGCCGAGGCGGACGGCAAGCGGATCGCCGGGCTGGAGTCTGCCACCGACCAGCTCGAGGCGATGGCATCGCTACCGATCGACTTCCACATCGAAGGACTGATTGCGACGTTGAAGCTCGGCGGCGAGCTGGACGATCTGTTCGAGACGATGATCGTCCTCTACGAGCGGGAAGAGGTCGGCATGGTCTGGCCGCTGTTTCAGGCGGCAGTGCCCGAGGCGGCTGACGAAAGCGGCTACGCCGAGTTCGAGGAAGTGATGATCAGGCAGCGGAACAAGACGATGGCATCGAAAGCAGCGCCGTTTCTCGGAGAGGGGAACAGCTTCATCGCCGTCGGCGCCCTCCATCTGCCCGGCGAGGAAGGGCTGGTCGCGCTCCTGCGGAAGGCGGGCTATACCGTCACGCCGGCCGGCTGATACGGTCGGGCCAAGGGGGCCGATCACGCGAAGCGTGATTTGGAGCCGGCGGCCGGCTGCGATACTTTCCCGGCGTCAACGATTTGTGGAGAGTGCCCGTGAAGACGATCCTGGTCCTTGCCGCCGCATTCGGACTGTCGGTGTCCGGCGCCTATGCCTGCTCCTTCCACAAGACCGCCCACTCCGGCCAGATGACAGTCGCCAGCATCCAGAGCGACGTTGTCGCCGTGGACACGGAGGCCAGCACGGCTTCCATCGCCACGGAGACCGTGGAAAAGCCGGTGACCGACGGCCCCGCGGAAGAGTAGGATTTTTCCACGGCGGAATTCCCTGACCCCCGCCGGGCTACCACTGTCATGGCTCGATCACACTGGGTGTGAATACGAGTTGCATCGTGATGCAACCTTGATCTTCCTGTGCACGTTCTGATGGTTCGAAACGTTGCGAAGGAGACAAGCGTCATGACTTATCCCGGAATACGTCCAGAACCGGACCCGGCCAACGATCCGGCGGGCCGGGACTATTCAGATCCCGCGCGCCCTGGCGCGATCGACCGCGACGTGCCCGATCCGGCCATTCCCGATCCGCGTGCCTATCCCCCGACGACGTCCAGCCCGCGCGGCATCGCGGTGGCGACTATCGCAGTGGCCATAATTCTGCTCGCCGTCATCGCCTTCAGCTTCCTCGGCAACGGCGCGGATGAACAGGTGACGGTTGCCCCCGAAGCCGGGCAGGTGGAAGGCACGGTCGACCGGGCACCGACCGCCTCGATCGCGCCCGAGGGCGACGAAGCCATCCCGCCGATCCAGCCGAACGATCCCGCCGAGCCGGTCGATACCGCTCCGGCAAACTAGCTCCCGCAACTCTGTTACGGGTTTACCCGGGAGATGCGGC
>CATMOC010000364.1 GCA_950071955.1 uncultured Mesorhizobium sp.
CGTCGTGGTCAGCGAGCCGCTCGAGCATGGAGAAGCGAGCCTCGATCTCGCGCGCCTTCTCGTCGTCGGGAATGGGCGCTATCTCGCTCTCGGCGTGCTCGCGATAGATGTAGGCGCGCTCCAGGGCGAGATCGATCGAACCGACGATCACCCCGTCCTTGCGCAGCGGGATCTGGCGAAGGAGCAACGGCGTGACGCTCGCCGGCTGCAGCATCTTCAGCGTGTCGCGCACGCCTTCCGTCGACTTGTCGACCTTGTTGAGGAACAGCACGCGCGGAATGCCGAGTTCGTCCAGCGTGCGCATGATGAGTTGCAGGGCGGGGATCTTCTTCTCGTCAGGCTCGGCGACCACCACGGCCAGATCGCAGGCCGCCAGTACGGGTTCGGCCTCGTAGGCGAATTCGATGGAACCCGGGCAGTCGATGAAGGTCAGGCTCTCGCCCATGAACTCCGTGGTCGCGACACAGGCCTCGACGCTCATCTGGTGCGCGCGAGCCTCGGCGGAGCTATCGCCGACCGTACTGCCGGAGGATACGGGGTTCTGGCGCTGGATGGCGCCGGTTCGGGCCAGAAGGGCCTCGAGAAGCGTTGTCTTGCCGCTAGCGAAGGGACCGACAATGGCGATGCATTTCGGTCCCGTGCGTCTGCCTCCGGCGCGATTTCCCATTTGGACGACCTCCTCCTCACGTTTCTTCGTGAGCGGCGGCCGGCCTCCCGGCCGTCGCGCGCCGGGTCTCGATGGCCCGGCTCCAGACATCGTCACACGGGTTTCACATCGTGACAAGGGTGATTCGGGGATACGGCGTCCTCCGTCGCCGCGGTCCAACAATGACAGAGGGCCCGACGGGCGGAGGTCATTTTCATTGGCCCGCTGCGCGGATTGATCCCGATCAAGTACGTCACGGCACAATGTTGCCTAACGTTCATCTCATCATCCGTCCGTCAATGGGCGCAACAGTATTTGGAACGAGCCCCGTCATGAACGTGCTTCTGACATCCCTGACCACAAGGCTATGGCCCCGCCTTAAGGTCCTGTTCGCCGCATGCGCTCTTTCGGCCGGGATGCTGACGGCAGGACAGGCGGGAGCGACCCCCGCGGTGACCGACCGGGCGGTCAACCTGCGAACGGGACCTTCGACGGGATATCCGTCCATCGCCGTGATCCCCCGCGGCGACTACGTCGAGGTCAACGCCTGTCTGGAGAGCAGTCCGTGGTGCGACGTCGACTGGCGGGGTGTGCAAGGCTGGGCTTACGGGCGCTACCTGCTCTATACCGGGGCAAGATACCGCTACGTCCCGATCTACGACGTCTACCGCTATGTTGGGATCGGAATCTACATCGGGCGACCGATCATCTATCCGCGCTATAGGAAATGGCACCGGCGGCCGCGGTATGATGGACCGCCGCCAGGACCCGGTCCGCGTCCCCCGCGATATCCGATCGTGCGCCCGGGTCCCTGGCCGCGGGTCGAACCCGTGGAGCCCGTGCCGGACATGCCGGTTCCGGAAATGCCGGATCCGGGACCACCCATCATCGGGGACCAACCTCGTCCCGGACCACGGGTCGGCCCGGGCATCGAAGACCAGCGGCCTTGGCCGGACGCACCGATGGGCGGCATGAGGTAGTCCGGGTCCCGGCGACGTCCGCCCGCGAACTCGCGGGCGGATCGATGTTGCAGGCTCCGATCGAGGAGGAGCGAGCGACTGCCCTCTCAGTCAGCCGCCGGCATGGCGTGCATGAGGCTCAGCCCCTTCGCGGTGCGGTCGCTGAACCCCTTCCAGTAGGTGTGCTCGGGCTTGAAGGACTTGTCCTCGTTGACAGCCCAGACGCCGTCCTCTGCATTCTCGACGAGCTCGAGATAGGCGTCCATGCTCTCGTCGCCCTTGAGTTCCCTGCCCAGGAAGGCGGTGGCGAAGTGCTGGGCGATGTTGTTCATGCGCACCGTGTCCCAGACCGGGTCGGCGTAGTGATCGAACGGCGCCCAACCGAGTTTTTCCGAGACTTTCCACGATTCGGCGGGCGCTGGCATCGGTGCCGCTGCGTTGTGGTTGGCGTTCTCGAAGGTCAGGAGATAGCGGTCTGAACTGACGGCCTGCTCGTAGATAGCCTTGATGCCTTTTTCGTAGCCCGACACGTCGTCGACGCTTCCGGCGACGAAGAACATCGGGATCTCGATGCCCTTGAGGCCCTCGGCGTCCCAGAAGCCGCGCTCCATGCCCCAGGGCGCAAAGACGATCGCCGCCTTGTAGCGCGGGTCCGGAAGCGCCTCATGCGTCGCCGATCCGGCCTGATGGATCGCCAACGTGCCGTCGGGCGCGCCCCATTCGTACTTGGTGCTCGCCTCGGTCACCCCGCCGCCCGCGGTGATCACCGCGCCGTATCCGCCCATGGAATAGCCGACGAGCCCGGCATTCGAGGCGTCGGCGATCCCATTCAGGAAGCTTGCGGCATCCTTCGACAGACGATCCATCTCGTTCAGGACGAAGATCTGGTCGAGGGACCGGTTGACCAGCGTGGAGCCGAACTTCGCCTGGTCGTTGTAGGTGGAATCGGTGTGGTCGATGGAGGCAACCACATAACCCTTCGTGGCAAGGTTTTCCGCCAGGTGGCTGAGGAGGAATCGGTTTCCCGGATAGCCGTGCGAAATGACGACCAGCGGCCAGGCGCCTGTCTCGGCCTTCTTCGGCGCCGCATCGCGTACCGCGCGTCCCTGCAGCGAAACCTGCGTGACGCCGTCGCGCAGGAAGACGCCTTCATAGGTGCCGCCGACGGCGTCGCCCTCGGCCGGATACCAGACCTCGATCGTCAGCGGGCGGTCGTAGTGCGGATGTGGCTTGCCGGCCTCGACGTTGAGGATGTCGACCTGATCCTTGTTTACGAGTTCGATCGTGCGCACGCCAATGGCGTGCGAGCCCGGCGCGGCGAGTTCGGGTGCGTCCGGACGCACCCGGTCGATCCTGTTTTCCTGTGCCATCGTGCTCGTACCCATGGCGCCGACGATGAGCGCCGCGACGAGGAGTGTTTTCATGTTCCTATCCCTTCTTGCCATGCCGTGAGACAAGTTTTTTCTACACACGGGTTGTAGCACGGGAGTGACGCGAGGGGGTGTCCCCGACGGCGACAGCCGCCGGATCGGAAGCCGGCGTCAGCCGCGGGCGCGCAGCGGCAAGTCCGGACGCGTCAGGACGGGATGGGAGCGCTGCGCAAACCGCAGCAGCAAGTCCGTCGTCACGGAGGCGTGGACGGGGCGCGAATAGCGGTAGCCCTGTCCGAGCACGCAGCCGAGCGAGAGCAACCGGTCGGCCTGCTCGGCCGTCTCGATCCCTTCGGCGACGATGCGCATGTCGAGCTTGCGGGCTACCTCGACGAGCGCCTGCACGATCGCGAGGCTCGGCCTATCCGCGACGATGCGATCGACGAAGGACTTGTCGATCTTGATGATGTCGACGGGAAAGTCGAGAAGGTGGGTGAGCGAGGCGTGGCCGGTTCCGAAATCGTCCAGCGCGATGCGCATGCCCTTCGAGCGGAGCCTCTCGGCCGCCCGTGCCACTCTGTTGTCGCTGCCGCCCATGTAGACGTTCTCGTTCACCTCCAGGATGACGTGCCGCAAGGGGACGTCCGCCGCGGCGAATGCCTCTTCGATGCGCTCGTCCAGACAACCGGCGCGGAAGTCCGTTCCGGTGACGTTCACACCGACGTGCTGAAAGGGGATGCCCATGTCCAGCCAGCGGCGCACGTCCGCGGCGACTTCCCGGAGCATGTGATCCGTCAGCCTCGACGCAATGCGCGCGTCGGTCATTGCGTCCTGGAACTCGCCCGCGGCGAGAATTCGGCCGTCCTGTCGCCGCATCCTCGCCAAGGCTTCGAGACCGATGATCTCGCCGGTGTCGATGCGCACGATGGGCTGATAGGCGGAGAAGACGCGTCCGTCCGAGAGAGCCTCGTCGAGGTCGCGGATCGACTGGATGCGTTGAGTTGCCCCGGTCCGCATTGCCGGCTGGAATTGTACGAAGCTGCCGCGGTTTTCGGCCTTGCCGTGATAGAGGGCGAAGTCGGCGTTCTGGCAGAGGGTCTCGGCGTCGTGGCCCGCCCCTTCGAAAAGCGCTCCCCCGATCGTGACGAAGGGGGAAATCGACTGTCCGTCGAACGCGAAGGGATGCCGCAGCAACTCGATCAGGCCCCGCGCGGCCTCGGACATCTCGGCCTCCGTTCCGCAGCCCGGCAGCAGCACGGCGAACTCGTCGCCGCCCAGTCGATGCGGTTCGACCGCCGGACCCGCCTGGCGAAGACGCTCCGCCACCGTGCGGATCAAGGCGTCGCCGCCGGCGTGGCCCAGCGTGTCGTTGACCTCCTTCAGATGGTCGAGGTCGATCAGGAGAAGCGCGAACGGCCGGGTATCGGACTTCGACAGGTGTCCGACGCGGCGCAGGAAACTCGCGCGGTTCGGAAGCCCCGACAGGAGGTCGGCATAGGCCATCTCGTGCATGCGGCGAGCAATCTCGTCATGCTCGATTGCGATGGCGCAGAGCTGGGAACAGCGCCTGACAACTTCGTGCTCGAGATCGCTCGGGCCTCGCGGGGTACGGAAATAGAAGGCGAAGGTGCCGATGATGCGGCCGTCGCGTGCCTTGATGGGGCTCGACCAGCAGGCGCGAAGGCCGAGCGGCAGGGCAAGCGCCTTGAAATCCGCCCAGCGCCTGTCGGTCGC
>CATMOC010000365.1 GCA_950071955.1 uncultured Mesorhizobium sp.
CTCGATCGCGTCGAAAATCTCGCGATGCGGCAACTCGACCCGGTCGACCGTGCCGGGCGTCGAGTCGCGGTCGAGCACGAACTGGTGGCCGGTCGGCAGCTATCAGCGGTCAACCGCGCGCTGAAGACCCATGCCGGACGGCTGTCCGATCCCTTCGAAGCGCTTCGGCGGCTCGGTGGGCGGGAAAGCGCTGCGATCGTTGGCGCAATCCTCGCGGCACGCGCGCAGAAGATACCCGTCATCCTCGACGGCCTGACGGCGACCGCGGCGGCGGCGGCGCTCCACGCCGCCAACCCGCGCTCGGTCGATCACTGCCGGCTGGCGACGGCGCCGGCCGACCCGGCGCACCGGAAAGCGGCCGAACGTATCGGTCTGCGACCGGTGCTGTCCGTCGATCTGGATCTTGAAGCCGGCGCGGGTGCCGCGCTGGCGGTCGGCTTCCTCAAATCGGCCGCCCTCTGCCTTTCGGGCATGCAACCGTTGCCGGGCAGCGTCTGAACGGTTTCAGCAGGTCAACCCGCCGCCTTGCGGCGGAGCGGCTCGGTCTGCGCCGCGAGAAGAACGCGCTCGGCGGGGAATATGGCGATCGCCTCCGTCCCCTCGCGTAGCTTGGAATTCAGCTCCAGTCTTCCGCCGTGCATGTCGAGCAGACCCTGGACGATCGGAAGGCCGAGGCCCGTCCCCTGTTCGGCACTCTTGATTGCGATCGATCCCTGCCCGAATGCAGAGAGCACCACGGGTATTTCGTCAGCCGGTATGCCGGGACCGTTATCCTTCACCGAGATGTACTGGCCACCGCCGGCGGTCCATCCCACCCGCACGCGAACCTCCCCGCCCGTCGGAGCGAATTTCACCGCGTTGGAGAGCAGGTTCAGCGTGATCTGGCGCACCGCACGCTCGTCGGCCCTGAGCGGCGGCAGGTCCTGTTCGAACTGCTGCACGATGCGCAGGTCCTTGTTGCGGGCCTTCAGTTCTATGAGGTGGCAGCAGTCCTCCACCGTTTCGACGATTTGGAGCGGCTCTTCGTGCAACTGATAGCGGCCCGCCTCGATCCGGGAGATGTCGAGGATCTCGTTGATGAGGTCGAGCAGGTGCTCGCCGGAATCATGGATGTCTCGGGCGTAGTCGCGGTAGGTCGGGTTCGGCAGCGGTCCCAGCACTTCCTTTGCCATGACTTCCGAGAAGCCGAGGATGGCGTTGAGCGGCGTGCGCAACTCGTGGCTCATCGAGGCGAGAAAGCGCGACTTGGCGAGATTGGCTTCCTCGGCGCGGCGGCGCGCCTCGTCCGAGATCGCGTTCGCCGTCTCCAGTTCCGCGATCAGCCCGTCCTTTTCGGTCCGGAACGACAGGAGCATGACGGCGGAGCGGTGCAGGTGGCTGGAGACATAGCTGAAGAAGGGCAGGGAAGCCGCCAGCAATGCGGCCATGACCGCTTCAACCGGCAGCCACAAATGAACACCGAGGATGACATAGGCTGCCACCGGCATGGCGAAGGTCGCCTCCATGGCGCCTCGCAGTGCATAGGCGAGGATCGCGGTGGCGGCGATCGCAAGAAGGAGGATGGCGGCCTTGATGATCGGGAACTGGCCGATCTGGCAGTCGCTGCATCCCATGCCGGAGAACCAGACCCAGCATAGCCCCGTGACGGCATGCGCTACGAGGAACCAGAGTCTGACTTCCGAAACGTCGATCTCGCTGGCTTCCGTGCGGCTGATACCCTGCGCATACCAGGCAAGCCCCGCGTACGCCGCCACTGTTGTGGCTGCCCACAGGACGACGATCGCCCCCATGCCGACGAAGAGGCCGGCGAGGGCCACGACGACGGCGAGAAGGGGGAGCACGATGGCACTGCCGGTCAGGGCGCCGGCGTGCAGCTTGATCATCTCGCGATCGAAGGCCGGGTTTCCCGGCTGTTGCGACAGGCGGTCGCGCGTTTCCCGCACGGTTCGCGCGACGTCGGCGTTGCGACGCGCCTTCGTGCGGTCCACGATGTTCTTGTCCGCTGTGTTCGAGCGTGTGGGGGCCATTCAAGCCGGCAGAACCATTCGATTGTTCCCGGTGAAATTACTTTCGAATGGTTAAGAGACCCTTCTGCCGCCGTCCCCGAGCCTCGGGACCGGTGGCGGTGAGCGGGCATGTTCATGTAGGAGAGGACACGATCGCATCGATCGGTGCTGGAATGGGAGAGATCGGTTGAAACTGTTCGACGGAGGCAAGGCGCCCAATCCGCGCCGGGTACGCGTTTTTCTGGCCGAGAAGGGCATCGATGTGCCGCTCGAGCCTGTGGACATGGGTGCGATGGGGCATCGCGGCCCGGAGGTAACCGGTCGCAATCCCCTGCAAAGACTGCCGGTCCTCGAACTGGACGACGGAACGATCCTGACGGAATCCGTCGCCATCTGCCGCTATTTCGAGGAGCTTCATCCCGAACCCGCGCTTTTCGGCCGGGGCGCGCTGGGCCGGGCGAAGGTCGAGATGTGGCAGCGCCGCATGGAGCTGAACCTCCTCATGTGCGTCGCGCAGGCGTTCCGGCACATGCATCCCGCGATGAAGGAATGGGAAGTCCCGCAGGTGGCGGAATGGGGCGAAGCCAACAAGCCGCGCGCGCTCGATTTCCTGCGCATCCTGGACCGGGAACTGGCGGAGCGGGAATTCGCGGCCGGAGACGGATACTCGATCGCCGACATCACCGGACTGATCGCGATGGACTTCATGAAGCCGGCGCGCATCGAACTGCCGGAGGAATTCGGCAACGTCCGCCGCTGGTATGGCGCATTGTCGGCGCGCCCCAGCGCCAGAGCCTGACCGAACGTTGAGCGACGGCCTCGACGATCTCGTCGCGCAAATCCGCGCGTGCCGGATCTGCCGCGACGAGCCGGTCGGCGCGCCGCTGCCGCATGAACCGCGGCCAGTCGTCGTGCCGTCCGACACCGCGAGGATCCTGATCGCGGGGCAAGCGCCGGGATTGCGGGTGCACGAGACCGGGCTCCCGTTCAACGACCGCTCGGGCGACCGCCTGCGCGACTGGCTCGGCGTGACGCGCGAGGAATTCTATGATCCTTCGCTCTTCGCGATCGTGCCGATGGGCTTATGCTTCCCGGGCTATGACGCCACGGGGAGCGACCTGCCGCCGCGCCGCGAGTGTGCTCCCGCATGGCGCCGGACGCTGATCACGGCGATGCCGCAGGTGACGCTGGTCCTGGCCATCGGCCAGTATGCGCAGGCCTGGCATCTCGGAGATCGGCGTGAGAAGTCGCTGGCGGCGACAGTGGCGAACTGGCGTTCGATCTTCGAAAGCGCCGGGCACCCGCGGCACCTGCCTCTGCCGCATCCATCCTGGCGCAATACCGGGTGGCTGAAGAAGAACCCGTGGTTCGAGGCGGAACTGCTTCCGGTGCTGCGCAGCGAAATACGGATGCGCCTGTAGCCGGAAAAATAGCAGCGGAGGCGCCAACGATGGACAGCGGAAAGAAAAATTTTCTTGTGGCTGCTACGGAAGGGGCTAGATTCGGGGAAGTTTTTCCTGGAGCCGGATTCGATGGACCGCCTCGACAAGAAGATCCTGCGCCTCCTTCAGGAGGACTCCACCCTCGCCGTGGCCGACGTTGCCAAGAAGGTGGGGCTTTCGACCACGCCGTGCTGGCGGCGGATCCAGAAGCTGGAAGAGGAGGGCGTCATCCAGCGGCGCGTGGCGATCCTAAATCCGCAGAAGATCAATACGCGCGTCAACGTCTTCGTCTCGATCCGCACGAACGCGCACAGCCACGAATGGCTGAAGCGGTTTTCGGAAGTGATCCAGGAATTCCCGGAGGTCGTGGAGTTCTACCGGATGAGCGGAGACGTGGACTATCTGATCCGGGTGGTCGTTCCCGACATCGCCGCCTACGACGCCTTCTACAAGAAGCTGATCGCCAAGATCGAGATCCGCGACGTCTCGTCGGCTTTCGCCATGGAGCAGATCAAGTATACGACCGAGATGCCGCTCGATTACATGGTTCTGGACAAGGAGACGAATTCCAGCGCCGCGTGAGCGGCCGAGCAGGGAGGATCGACATGAAGCGGGTTCTGACGGGACTGGTCGCGGCGCTGTCGCTCCTCTGCGGCGCAGCGTTCGCAGCCGGCGACGATGTGGTCACGGTCGAGACCACGAACGCTTACGATGACGTCGCGGCGGCGATCGAGAACGCCATCGTCAACCGGGGCTACGTCATCGACTACCGCGGCCATGTCGGCGAGATGTTGCAGCGGACTGCAACCGACGTCGGCGCGACGAAGGATCTCTATTCGGACGCCGAGTTCTTTGCCTTCTGCTCGGCGGTACTGTCGCGCAAGGTCATGGAGGCCGAGATCGGCGACATAGCCTATTGCCCCTATGTCGTGTTCGTCTACGAGGCTGCCGCCGCGCCGGGCAAGGTGACGGTGGGGTTCAGGAAACTGCCGCCGGGCGGCCCCCGCGACGAGGTGAACGATCTCCTGACCGGGATAGTCGAGGAAGCCGCGGAAGGGTTCTAGCCGCAGTGGGCTTGCCTTAGTGCCTGCGCGCCAAACGCTCGAGGGTCTTTTCGGCGGAAAGCTCCTTGACCGCATCCTTCCCGATCCAGCGTGCCGTCCTGTCCTCGCTTTCGGAAAGCTCTCGGGACAGCGCCAATGCCGGGGAGTGGAGTGCCATAGAGCGTTTTCCGATCTGGCGCAGCGCCCAGTTG
>CATMOC010000366.1 GCA_950071955.1 uncultured Mesorhizobium sp.
CATATCGCGGAAACGCATCGCCATTATGAGGGCCACGAGGCCCGCAAGGCATGCCACAGTGATGAGCCACATCCACATCGTGTCCACATTGGCTGCAAGCCACATGAAGAGGAGCGCGAGGAGCGCCAGTGGAAGGGGCCTGGTCACAAGGCACCCGTACCGGCACCGCCGACCCAGCGGCCCGGGGCCCGCAGGCCCTGATGCCTGCGGCTGAACGCTTCGGGTCGCCGCTTGCCGGATCGTTCGATCCGGACCCGATCCTGCTGGCCTACGGCGATCCTTCTCCGGCGGCGTCTGCTGCGCTGTCGGCGCTTCTGAGGGAGATGCAGGTCGACAGCGGCGCGTTGCACGATCCAAGTCACCAACCGCAAGAGGAAATCGCGGCGCTGCCCGACCTCGAACCGGACCCGATCGACATTCCTCTGCCGGAGCCTCGCCCGCAATACGAGGTCTCCAAGCCCGCGAGCGAGGGGCAGCCAATGCGCTCCGGCCAGGCTGGCGAGCGGCCGGCACCGAAGCCCGGGAAGGCGGACAAGGCGGGCGAGCGCCCGGCAGCCATGCCGAAACAGCTCGCCTATGCGCGGCCGGACGATCCGGCGGAAGAGAGAGCAGGCGGTGGGTTCACCCTGCGCAACCTGTTCGGCGGGGGGACCACTGCCGGTAAGGGCGTGGCCGTTTATGACATCAGCGCCGCCAAGGTCTACATGCCGGACGGCAGCGTTCTCGAAGCCCACTCTGGAATCGGCGAGATGGCGGACAATCCGCGCTACGCGAACGTCAAGATGAAGGGGCCGACCCCGCCGCATGTCTACAATCTCAAGATGCGCGAAAAGCGGTTCCATGGCGTCGAAGCCATCCGCATGCTTCCGGTCGACGGCAAGAACAAATACGGCCGGGACGGTTTCCTCACGCACAGCTATCTGCTGCGCGGCGGACGGGCGGAGTCGCATGGTTGCGTCGCGTTCAAGAACTACGACCGCTTCCTGAGCGACTTCAAGCGCGGCAAGGTCACGCAACTCGTGGTGGTGCCAAGCGGCGGCCGAAACGCGGGGGTACGCATGGCGTCCAACGCCCAAAGCATCTGAGAAGCGCGCGATCCGGAGCGTCGACGCGTGGCTGCGTCGCCTTATGGCCCCGTTGAACCCAACTTCCGGGTGGAAGCAGCCAGCGTGTTCCTGTATAGAGCCGCATCCCGAAGACTGGGACGCTCCGGGCGCACATGGCGCGGGGCGGCAATTGGGTGCTTGTCATGACGAAGAAATGGTCTCCGAATTCCTGGCGCAACATGCCGATCAGCCAGGTCCCGAACTATCCGGACGCTGCCGCGGTCGAGACGGTCGAAAAGCAGCTCGCGACCTTTCCGCCGCTGGTTTTTGCAGGTGAGGCACGAAAGCTGAAGAAGCAGCTCGCGCAGGTTGCCGAAGGCCAGGCCTTCCTGCTGCAGGGGGGCGACTGCGCCGAGAGCTTCGCCGAGCACGGCGCCGACAACATCCGCGATTTCTTCCGCGTCTTCCTGCAGATGTCGGTCGTGCTGACCTTCGCCGGTTCGCAGCCGGTGGTCAAGGTCGGCCGGATTGCCGGCCAGTTCGCCAAGCCGCGTTCCTCCGACACCGAGACCAAGGACGGCGTGACGCTGCCATCCTACCGCGGCGACATCATCAACGGCATCGACTTCGACGAGAAGTCGCGGATGCCCGATCCGGCGCGCCAGGAGATGGCCTACCGCCAGTCGGCCGCGACCCTGAACCTCCTGCGCGCTTTCGCGCAAGGCGGCTACGCCTCGCTTGAGAACGTGCACAAGTGGATGCTGGGCTTCGTCTCCGACAGCCCGCAGGCGGAGCGCTACGAGGCGCTGGCCAACCGTATCACCGAGACGATGGACTTCATGCGGGCCGTCGGCATCACGTCGGAAACCAATTTCGCGCTGCGCGAGACGGATTTCTACACCAGCCACGAAGCGCTGCTCCTCGGCTACGAGCAGGCGTTGACGCGCGTCGATTCCACTTCCGGCGACTGGTATGCCACCTCGGGCCACATGATCTGGATCGGCGACCGCACACGCCAGCCCGACCACGCCCATGTCGAATACTGCCGCGGCATCAAGAACCCGCTCGGCCTGAAATGCGGGCCGTCGCTGACGCCCGAGGGGCTTCTCAACCTGATCGACCTCCTGAACCCCGAGAATGAGCCGGGCCGGCTGACGCTGATCGCCCGCTTTGGCGCGGAAAAGGCCGGGGAGAACCTGCCCAAGCTGGTTCGCGCGGTGAAGAAGGAGGGCCGCAAGGTGGTGTGGTCGTGCGATCCAATGCACGGCAACACGATCACCGCGGCCGGCTACAAGACCCGGCCTTTCGACCGGATCCTCAAAGAAGTACAGACCTTCTTCGAGGTTCATCGCGCCGAGGGCACGCATCCAGGCGGCATCCATGTCGAGATGACGGGCAAGAACGTCACCGAATGCACCGGCGGCGCCCGCGCCATCCGCGATGAGGAGCTTCAGGACCGCTACCACACGCACTGCGATCCGCGTCTCAATGCCGACCAGGCGATCGAGCTCGCTTTCCTGGTGTCGGAACTGCTCAAGAAGGGCAGGGCGGACGTACCGCACAAGCAGGTAGTAAACGGCTAGGGCGATTCGGCGGGAAGCCGATACGTCTCAGCTTCCCCCGATCGCTCCGGCGATCGTCTCGATGTTGTGCCGCATCATCCCGATGTAGGTGGAGGCGGGGGCGTCCGGACCCGAAAGCGCGTCCGAATAGAGCGTGCCGCCGATCTCGAGCCCCGTTTCCGACGCGATCTGCTCGATCAGGCGGGCGTTGGTGATGTTTTCGACGAATACGGCCGCGGCCTCGTCCTCGCGCACCTGTCGGATCAGCGCGGCGACGTCCGCGGCGGACGCCTCTGCGTCGGTCGAGATGCCTTCCGGAGCCAGGAACCGGATGCCGTATTCTTTGCCGAAGTAGCCGAACGCGTCGTGCGAGGTGATGATCGTGCGCCGGCTCTCGGGGATGGATGCCACCGTCTCGCGAATGCGGGCGTCGAGCGCATCCAGTTGGCCGGTGTAGGCCGCTGCATTGGCCCGGTAGGTTTCGCAACCCTCCGGGTCCACACCGCAGAACGCCTCGGCGATGTTTCGCACGTAGATCCTGGCGTTCGGCACCGACTGGAAGGCGTGTGGATCGACGGGGCCGTGATCGTGGTGGTCCGCCTCCGCCGACCCGGCATACTCGGCCCTATTCTCTGCGGCGGCTTCGGCGTGGTGGTCAGCTTCCTCGTCGTGATCGTCCCCTCCGGTGGCGATCGTCTCCACGCCCTCCGTCAGTTCGACGACCGGCGCGTCCGACCCGCTGACCTCCGCGAGGCGTGACAGGAAGCCCTCGAGATGCAGGCCGTTGACGAGCACGATATCGGCGCCGGCCATCGCGACAGCGTCCGCCGGGCTTGGCTCATAGACGTGCGCGTCGCCGTTCGGACCGACCAGCGTTGTGAGGTCGATACGATCTCCACCGACCGCCCCGGCCATGTCGCCGATGATCGAGAAGCTGGCGACGACCTTCAGTTCTGCGGCACCTGCCTCGGTCACCCCGGACGGACCGTAAGCCGTCAGGCCGGCAAGCATCGTCATGGCGAGCAAGTTTCGCATGGTCATCTCCGAAGGCGGCGCGGCGGTCCGTTCGGCCGCACCTCTCGATTATGTAATGTTATTACATTCGTCAAGTCGCTTTCGGATTTGGAGTGGCGGGGATCGATTTGTGCCGGCGGGCGAGGGACTCGCTGGTTCAGTCCAGCCGGCCTTTACAAAGCGAAGGCCCGCTTCCAATATCGCTTCCACGGCACCCGGCGCATGTCCGGCGCGCGGGACCTCGGGTCCGGCCATCGGATGCCAATCATCGGACAATATGGGAGAATGAATTCATGAGTGTTGCGTTTCGCAAACTGATCGCCGTGACCGTGGCGGGCGCCGCAGTGATCGCGGCAAGCGCGGCGAGCGCCGAAGACGTGAAACTGGGATTCCTGGGCGGCTTCACCGGCCCGATCGAGACCCTCGTGCCGCCGATCCACGATGCTGCCGCGCTGGCGGTAAAGCACGTGAACGACCAGGGCGGCATCCTCGGAGGCCAGTTGTCCATGGTCCAGGCGGACTCGACCTGCATCGACGCCACCGCGGCCTCCAACGCCGCCGACCGCCTGGTGAACGCTGAGAACGTCACCGCCCTTGTCGGGCCGCTGTGCTCGGGCGAGAAAACCGACGATGACGAGGCGAGCGGCACGATCTATGTGCTGCGCAGCAAATCCGATCATCCCGTGGTGGATGCCAATCGCGACCTGGTGCACAAGATCGGTGTCACCAATTCGGATGTCGAGCAGCGGATTGCAGGTGCCCGGCTTCAGCCCACCTTTCTGATGGCCGATGTCGAGATCGTGGCGACATATCGGCTGTTCAATATCAGCCGTACCCGGCTTGAAAACCTGATCCATCGCGTCTTTGAGCCTGCTCGGCTGGAGATCGAGATCAAGGATCGCTTTGGTCGCCCGGTTGTCCCACGAGAATGGTTTCTGGTGCCGCTTTTCGTGGTCGATGAGGCTGTCGAGAAGATCAAGGACGGAACGATCACCGAATATGTCTATGACCCCGGCAGCGCAGCCCTGAAGCGCAGGGGGTAGGCATGGTTGATCGGCAAGCTTGTAAAATTATGTCAGA
>CATMOC010000367.1 GCA_950071955.1 uncultured Mesorhizobium sp.
CGGCGGCTATGTCAGCCGCGAGGCAGCGGCCCGCCTCTACGGCGTCGTCCTGTCCGGCAATGGCGTGGACGAACTGGCGACGACCCGTGCGCGCACCCTGCGTCCCGCGACCCGCCGCTTCCACCGTACGGAGTATGTCGATGTCCTCGCCTGACACCTCGCTTGCCATCGCCGTAGATATTGGCGGCACTTTCACAGACATCTCCCTGCTCGACCGCGCCAGCGGACGGGTCTGGCGCGCCAAGACGCCGAGCGTGCCCTCAGATCCGTCGGAGGCCTTCCTCGCCGGCATCCGGCTGGCCCTTCTCGAAGCGGGGGCGGACGCGTCCTCTCTCGGCCAGGTGCTGCACGGCACCACGGTCGCCACCAACATGATCCTCGAAGGCAAGGGTGCGCGCGCGGCCCTGGTGACGACGCGCGGATTTCGCCACGTCCTCGACATCGGCCGGCAGGACATCCCCCGCAAGGCGAACCTCTACACCTGGACCAAGCCGCAACGGCCCGTGCCGGCCTCGCGCATCGTCGAGATCGACGAGCGCGTCGCAGCCGGCGGCGGCGTCCTCGAGCCCTTGGACGAAGCCAGCGTGCGGCAGGCCGCCGACGCACTGCGCGGCATGAACGTCGAGGCCGTCGGGGTGTGCCTCATCCACGCTTTCGCAAACCCGGCGCACGAGCGCCGCGCCGCCGAGATCCTGCGCGAGGAGCTGCCGGGGATCGCCGTCACCGCGTCAACCGACGTGCTGCCCGTCGTCCGCGAGTACGAGCGTTCGCTGACGACGGTTCTCAACGCCATGGTCATGCCCGGGGTCACCACCTATGTCGGCCGTATCGAGCAGCGCCTGTCGGACGAGAAGGTTTCAGCTCCGCTTCTGCTCATGCAGTCCAACGGCGGCGTCGCGGGCGCGGCGGCAATCCGCCAGGCGCCCGCCCTCACGGCGCTTTCAGGCCCGGCAGCCGGCGTGGTCGGCGCGCGGGCGATCGCGGCAGCCTGCGGCATCGGCGACATCATCACCGTCGACATCGGCGGCACCAGCGCCGACATCTGCCTGATCAAGGACGGCCGCATCGGCCTCACCCAGCACGGTAAGGTCGGCGACTGGCCGTTGCCGCTGCCGATGGTCGACATGGTGACGATCGGCGCCGGCGGCGGATCGATCGCCGCGGTGGCCGACGAGACGCTGACGGTGGGGCCCAGAAGCGCGGGCGCGCGTCCGGGTCCGGCCGCCTACGGCCATGGTGGACGCGAGGCGACCGTCACCGACGCCCACGTGGTTCTCGGCCACCTGCCGGCCAAGCTGCTTGGCGGGCGCATGGCGCTCGACGTCGAGGCGGCGAGGGCAGCCGTTCGCGGCAGGGTCGCAGAGCCGCTCGGCCTTTCCACGGACGAGGCCGCGCAGGGCATCCTCGCCATCGTGGACAACCATATGGTGGGTGCCGTGCGCGTCGTATCAGTGGAGCGGGGCCACGATCCCCGGCATTTCACCCTCGTGCCCTTCGGTGGCGCCGGACCGCTGCACGGCGTCGCGCTCGCCGAGCTTCTCGGGATTTCCAGCGTGATGATCCCTCCGGCACCGGGCATATTATGCGCCGACGGTCTGCTTGCAGCCGACCTCAGGGCCGAGTTCAGCCGGGCGCTGCCGCGCGCAGGCGCCATCGACGTCGCCGAGGCGGAAGGGATCTACACGGAACTGGAAGCGCAGGCGCGGTCCTGGCTCGACGTCGAAGGCGTGGCGGAAGAATCGCGCCTGACGGCACGGGTGGCGCTGCTGCGCTACCATGGCCAGGGCGGCGAGATAGCGGTCGGATGGGCAGGGACCCGCGCGGCGACCGAGGCCGCCTTCACCGCCGAGCACCAGGCGCTCTACGGCTTCACGCTGGCCGCGGCGATCGAACTCGTCACGTTGCGTATGGAAGCCACGGGGATGACCGCACAGCAGCCGGCCACGAAGTTGCCCCCATCGGGCGCGGTCGAACCCTATGACCACGTACCGGTGCGTTTCGGTGGCGACACCGTGACGACGCCGCTGATCGACCGTGCCTCGCTCGGCGCGGGCGCCCGCTTCGACGGGCCGGCGATTCTCAGCCAGCTCGACACCACGACCCTGGTGCCGCCGGGCTGGTCGGGCACGGTGCACGAAACCGGCGCGATACTGCTCACCAGAAGGGAAGGGGCTCTTCAATGACGACGGTCGACACGGCGCTAGAGGCGGTCTTCGACCATATCGAGGCCAACCGGGACGGCTTCGTCGCCCGGGTCATGGATTATGTCCGCCATCCCTCGATCAGCGCGCACGACATCGGTATCCGCGAGGTCGCCGCGCTGCTTGTCGCGCATCTGGAAAGCCTCGGCATGGAGGCGGAGGCGGTATCCACCGCCAATCACCCTATGGTACTCGGCAAGCGATTCGTCTCCGCGGACAAGCCGACTGTCCTTCTCTATGGTCACTACGACGTGCAGCCGCCGGATCCCCTGGACTTGTGGGTGAGCCCGCCCTTCGAACCCACGATCCGCGACGGACGCATCTATGCGCGCGGCATCGGCGACAACAAGGGTCAGCACTTCGCACAGCTGCTTGCGATCGAAGCGCATCTCGCGGTTCACGGCGAACTGCCCTGCAACGTCATCTTCCTCCTCGAAGGCGAGGAGGAGATCGGCAGCCCGCAGATCGCGAGCTTCGTCAGAGAGCACGCCGACAGGCTCGAGGCCGACCTGGTCATGACCTCCGACGGACCCCTGCACGAATCCGGCCTTCCCATCGTCACGTTCGGGGTGCGCGGGGTGGCGAGTTTCGAACTGCGCTGCAAGACGGCCAGCCGCGACGTCCATTCGGGCAATTTCGGCGGCATTGTGCCGAACCCGATCTGGAAGCTGGTGCACCTTCTCGCGACGATGAAGAACGCCGACGGGGAGATCACGATCGAGGGCATCAACGAGCCCGTGATCCCGGCCACGAACTCCGAGCGCGAGGCGGTCTCGAGGCTGCCTCTCGACCTCGACCAGGTGAAGGCCGACCTGGGTCTGTCGGAACTCGACGGACCGAAGGCCCGCGGCTACTACGACCGCATCATGTTCCACCCTACGCTGACCATCAACGGGTTTCATGGCGGGTATGGCGGACCGGGGATGAAGACCGTGCTTCCCTGCGAGGCCTTCGTGAAATGCGACATGCGCCTGGTCGAGCCGCTGACGCCCGACCATGTCTACGCCAGGGTGAAAGAGCACGTGGCGCGCCACGCGCCAGACGTCGAATTCGTGCCGCTCAACAGCATGCTGCCGTCGAAGACGCCGATGGATTCGGCCTTCGCCGGCCCCATCAGGCGCGCCGTGGTGGCGGCGCGCGGCGTCGAGCCGCTGCTCTATCCGACGGTCGGCGGCAGCCTGCCGGACTACGCTTTCACAAAGATCCTCGGCATCCCGTCCTTCGTCGTCCCCTACGCCAATGCCGACGAGGCGAACCATGCACCCAACGAGAATCTTGAACTGGTGCGTTTCATCGACGGGATCAGGACCGGGGCTGCCCTGCTCTGGGAACTCGGCAAGCTGAAGTCCGGCGCGGCCGCATAGACGTCAGCGACGGGGTCGCGTTCGAAAGGGCTGCCGGGGAATCGCGCAGCGCCCCGAAGGGCTTCGGACGCAAGCCGACCCGGCGGGCAATGCCGGCCCCGCATCTGGAGAACGGAGCTGTCCGTCGCCCGCTGGCGGATTGCTGTCGGTGCTCGCCGTGATGCGTGCCGCGGCGCTGCTCACTGCCTGGATGCGTGACACGCGATCATCATAAGTGGTATTCTGCGATCGTCTGGGACACTGATGGGAAGAGCAGTACCCAAAACGAGATGATCACGCCCACCTACGACTATCTGCTGGTCCTGGCGTCCGTCCTGGTGTCGTTCATGGCAACGTTCACGGGCCTTACGCTGACCAGCGGCATCTCGGCATTGCCCGAGAACCGGCGCAAGATGCAGATTGTCATGGCCGCGTTGGCCCTCGGCGGCGGCATCTGGTCGATGCATTTCGTCGCCATCCTGGCGATGCGGTTTCCGTTTTCGATCGACTACGATTCCCTCTACACGCTCGGCTCGGCGCTGATTGCCATCCTGATGGCCGGCCTGGCGCTGCTGATCGTGCATTTCGCGCCGCCCACCCGCGGCTACCGCGTCGCGGCAGGCACGATCCTCGGCAACGGCATCGTCGCCATGCACTATGTCGGAATGTCGGCGATCCGCGGCTGCCTTCCGATCTATGATTCCGTCGGGGTCGTGCTGGCCGTCGCCGGCTCCACCATCATCGGCATCGCCGTCATCTCGCTCACCTATGGAAGGCGCGATACCGCGCACGTCGTCGCCTCGTCGGTGATCTTCGGCGCTTCCGTCGTGGCGGTGCATTTCGTCGCCATCGCCTGGACGACGTTCCAGCCGAGCGAGGAGATCACCGTCTTCACGCCGCTGATCGAGAGCGGCACGCTGCCCCTGCTGGTCATGTTCTCGGCATTCGTCATCTGCGGAACCTTCCTGCTTGCCTCGACCAACTACGTCTTCGCGGGCTTCGGCGGCGACGCTGTCCTCGTCGCGGCCGACGGGCGGGGCGCTAACCCGGCCACCGGACCAGTCGCCGCGCCGACGGAGTTCGAGCCGCGCGCCACGGCGCTTGCCATCAACGCGATGCTGGAGGGGCTCTGGCTTCGCCTGATGATGGGCACCGAA
>CATMOC010000368.1 GCA_950071955.1 uncultured Mesorhizobium sp.
GGCGCCGGCCAGGAGATCGCCACGCGTCCGTTCCAGCTCGTCACGGGCCGCACCTGGAAAGGCACCGCCTTCGGCGGCGCGCGCGGCCGGACCGACGTGCCCAAGATCGTCGACTGGTATATGGAAGGCAAGATCCAGATCGACCCGATGATCACCCACAAGCTCTCGCTCGACGAGATCAACAAGGGTTTCGATCTGATGCATGCGGGAGAGAGCATCAGGAGCGTGGTGGTCTACTGACTCCCTGCGGAACCCGCTTGCCTCACGAGCATTCCCCCGAGACACGGCCCTTCCGGCCGGATGTTGCCCGGAGCCACGATGAGACCTTTCGCTCTTTCCATTTTCGCCAGCGTGCTCGCGCTGTCCCTCGCAGCCTGCAGCGACGAGAAAACCGATGGAGCCGCCGTGCCCCCGACGGCGGATCCGCCGGCGGCAGCGGAGTCGTCGCCACCGGCCACACCGGACGGAGGTGACGACGCGGCCGAGCGGGATCGCGCGGTCAACCAGCTTCGCGACGGCGCGAAGTCGATCGCCGAGGGCGCCGGCACCTTGCTCAAGCAAGGCCGCGACGCAGCCGAACAGGCGATCGAGGACGCCGGTCCGGCCATCGACAAGGCTGGGGACTATGCCCGGGAACTCGGTCGCATCGCCAAAGGTGCTGCAGAGCAGGCGGCGGCGGAGCTTCGCAACGCCGCCGAAGACCTCAACCGCCGTATCGAGGAATCGAAGACCGACGCCGAACTCCCCGAGGGCGACCCGCAGGCGCGGTTGGCGGCGCCGGAGCTTCTCAGAGTCGACACCCTCTCCGCCGCCCGCGCCCGGCCAGCGGGCGTCGGCCCGGACTACGTGGGTGTATGGGCCGGCGATGCGGCCCAGTGCAGCCGCATCGACCAGGAGCCGGTGGAACAGATGGCCGTCATCACGCCGACCACCATCCGCCGCTACGAGAGCCTTTGCAACATCGAGGAGGCGCCGCTCGCCGACGGTATCGTGACGCTTGCCGCCTCCTGCATCGCCGAAGGCGAGACGGAGGATCGCCAGATCCGGCTTTCGCTCACCTCTCCCGACCGGCTGGAAATCGGCTCTCCCGAGACCCCGGTGCAGGCGACGCTCGTCCGCTGCCATCTCGGCGGATAGGCTCTGTACCCTGGCTGGACGCGCGCGTCGAAGGGTCAACCGAGTCGCGAGGGGCCGTTCGGCACGGGATCGAGGTACGCCGTCATGGCGTGTGGGCGCTCCGAAAGACGATGTGGTAATGTACCCGCCTTGGCGCAGACCGCCGGAATCAGGGGGAACAACCGTGGATGGCATCAGCCTTCAGAACCCGCTGATGGGGACCTATGCGATCGCTGCCTGCCTGATGATCCTGAAGGCGGTATCGATGTCCTGGCTGACGGTCTGGCGCATGATCCAGGAGAAGGGCGGCTACCGCTCGCCCGAGGATCTGCGCAGGACCCGCCTCAATCCGAGCCCGGATCCCAAGCAGCTCGAACCCAACGAGCGCGTCGAGCGCATCCGCCGAATCCACCAGAACGACCTCGAGAACATCCCCTTCTTCCTTGTCGCGGGGTTCCTCTTCGTCCTGGCGGAACCCCCGCTCTGGCTCGCCTGGTTGCTGCTGTACGGCTATGTCGCTTCGAGGCTCCTGCATTTCGCGGCCTATTTTACCGCCCAGACGCACGACATGCGCGCCAATCTCTGGACAGCCGGCTCGCTCATCCTGGTCTTCATGACCATGTGGGCGCTCCTTGCGGCCCTCGTGGCCTGAAACGTTCCGCCGAACCAAGCCGAGGAAATATGCTCTTCCCCACCACCATCGCCGGCAGCCTGCCGAAACCGCACTGGCTGGCCGAGACTGAAAAGCTCTGGCCGAAATGGCGCTTCGAAGGCGCCGATCTCGACCGGGCCAAGCGCGACGCCGCGCTCGTGTGGATCAAGGAACAGGAGGATGCCGGGATCGACATCGTCTCCGATGGCGAGCAGTTCCGCCGCCATTTCGTGCACGGCTTCCTGGAGAACGTGGAGGGTATCGACTGGCAGCTGATGACGCCGATGGGCATCCGCAACAACCGCTACGTCGCCGACGTGCCGACGGTGACGGGAGCCCTGCGCCGCACGCGGCCCGTGCATCGCGACGAGGCCGCCTTCTGCCGCGCGCACACCAGCCGCAAGCTGAAATGGACGCTGCCGGGGCCGATGACCATCTGCGACACCCTGGCCGACACCCACTATGGCCGTCGCGCCGACATGGCGATGGCCTTCGCGGAAATCTTGAACGAGGAGGCGCTGGAGCTCGAGGCGGCGGGCGTGGACGTCATCCAGTTCGACGAGCCGGCCTTCAACGTCTTCATGGACGAGGTCAACGACTGGGGCATCGCCGCGCTGGAGCGCGCGGCCCGCGGCCTGAAGTGCGCCACCGCCGTCCACATCTGCTACGGCTACGGCATCGAGGCCAACGTGAAGTGGAAGGAGACGCTGGGCAGCGAATGGCGGCAGTATGAGGCGATCTTCCCGGCGCTGAACCTCTCCTCCATCCAGCAGGTGTCGCTCGAATGCGCCAATTCGCGCGTGCCGATCTCGCTGATCGGCCTCCTGACGGACAAGCAGATCCTCGTCGGCGTCATCGACGTGGCGACGAATGCGGTCGAGACGCCGGAACAGGTGGCGGCAACGATTGCCGAGGCACTGAAGCACGCGGAGGCCGAACGCATCCAGCCCTGCACCAATTGCGGCTTGGCACCCTTGTCGCGTGAGGTGGCGGTCGGCAAGCTGAAGGCGCTCGGCGACGGCGCGGCACTGGCCCGCAAGTACATTGCCTGAGCCGGCCGACATAAGGCCCCCGCAGATCTTCGTCGATGCGGACGCCTGCCCGGTCAAGAACGAGGCCGTCACCGTCGCGCAACGCCACGGCCTGATCGTCACCTTCGTCTCGAACGGTGGCCTGCGCCCTTCCCGCGATCCCATGATCCGCAACGTCGTCGTCTCGAAGGGAGCGGATGCGGCCGACGACTGGATCGTGGAGAACGCCCGGCCGAACGACGTCGCAGTGACGGCGGACGTGCCGCTCGCAGCCCGGCTCGTGCCGGCGGGCGTCCACGTGATTGGCCCGACCGGAAGGCCGTTCACGCCGGAATCGATCGGCATGGCGGTGGCCATGCGGGATCTGAAGCAGCATCTTAGGGAAACGGGCGAAGACCGCGGCTTCAATCGGAGCTTTGCCGCGCGCGACCGATCGGAATTCCTCAGCGCTCTCGACCGCACGGTGCGTAGGGCGATGAACGCCGGCAGGGAGCCTTGATTGCCGGCGCCAGGGCCGAATGCCTAATGGCGCACGAACTGATCGAAGCCGCCTGCGTCTGCGAGTGTGAAGCAGATCACGCCGTCCGCTTCCACTCCAGCATATCATCCACTGCATGGCTCGTCGTCGCGCGAGAGGATCGCATGGCAGCACACTTCATCGGCACCGTCTCCGTTACCTGGCTCGAGCAGCCGGGCGATGACCGCGACATGAAGCTGACAAAGGCCTTCACATTCGTCGACGCGGCCGGCCTGAGATGGACGGCGAAGAAGAACGCCGTCATCAACGGCGCATCGATCCCGCGGATTTTCTGGACCACCTTCGGTCCGCCCTTCGTGGGCGAATACCGGCGGGCTTCGGTCGTCCACGACCATTTCTGTGACGTTCGCACGCGTTCGGCAGAGGCGACCCACCACATGTTCTACGAGGCCTGCCTGGCCGGCGGCGTCGGCATGATCAAGGCCAAGACCATGTACACGATGGTGAAGACCTTCGGGCCGAACTGGAAGACACTCTCGGGCGCGCTGGCCATCAACGGTGTGGAGGTGCTCGCGAAAGGTCAGAAGGTGACGGTCTACCGGACGATGGGCGCGGACGAGTTCGCCCGGCTGGAAAAGTGGGTCGAGGAACGAAACCCCTCGATCGAGGAGATCGACGCCGAGATCGAGCGGCGGTCGCGCGAAATGCCGGTTCTGCCGCCGGAGGAAGAACGGCCGGAAGCGGCAGTGATGTAGTGCCGGCCGGCTTGCCGACCTCCATCCGCAACGGGCGGGTTTGGCGTTCCGGCCCCTTCGTGCTAGGAACGGACACTCTCCTCCGCCTCCCCAGGCGACACCAGACAGTTCAACATCGAGACCTCCGGCACCCGTCGGACGCGCGCAGCATGAGCATCAAGACAGTTTCGACAGCGAAATCCCATGGCGGCGTGCAGAGCGTCCACAGCCACGCCTCCGAAGCCTGCGGCTGCGACATGACGTTCGCGGTCTTCGTCCCGCCGCAGGCCGAAGAAGGCCCCTGCCCAGTGCTGTGGTATCTGTCAGGCCTCACCTGCACTCATGCAAACGTCGTGGAGAAGGGCGAGTACCGGCGCATGGCGGCCGAACTCGGCCTGATCGTCGTCTGCCCCGATACCAGTCCGCGCGGCGCGCATGTGCCGGACGAGAAGGACAACTGGCAGTTCGGTTCGGGCGCCGGTTTCTACGTCGACGCCAGCGAAGCGCCCTACGACACCAACTACCGCATGTATTCCTACGTCGTCGAGGAACTGCCGCGGATCGTTTCGGCCAATTTCCCTGCCGACATGAACCGCCAATCAATCTTCGGCCATTCCATGGGCGGCCACGGCGCGCTCACCATCGCGCTTAGGAACCCGAAGCGCTTCAGGAGTTGCTCTGCCTTCGCGC
>CATMOC010000369.1 GCA_950071955.1 uncultured Mesorhizobium sp.
GGGCTCCACGGGATCGTCGCCGAACCTTAGCTGATTGACGAACGGATCGGACGTGCCGGAGACCGCCTGATCGACCAGCGCGGCGCCCTCGAACGGATCGAAGACCGCGTCGCCGTAGAAGCGGCCCCAGGCGTCGAGGCCCTGCAGGCGGAAAGCGTTGTTGAGCAGCGATCCTTCATCCCGGTTGGCGCTCAGGGTCGAATAGTCTCCGCCGCGCGCCCGGGCGCGCCGAAGGGCTTCCTGGGCGCTGGCGATGGCGCGATCCGAATCATAGTCGTCGATCGCGATCGCCGTCTCGACGATGGAGGTCACCGGGTCGTTGGGATCGAGACGGTCCGCGTTTTCCAGAGCCTGTTCGGCGGGCTCCCTGTCGCCGGCTTCGTAGTGGCCTCCGGCCAGCACCAGCAGCCCCTGCGCATAGGCGGGGTTGGCCGTCGTGCCGGCAAGCAGATCCTCGATAGCCGCGTCGATCTCGCCAGTCTGGAGATGGTAGCGGCCGCGGGCGACCAGGGCGATGTCGAAGGACGGATCGATCTCGATCGCCCGGTCGATCAGCTGCTTGGCATCCCGCGTCCGGTCGTGGTCGAGATAGAAGATCGCCAGGTTCGCGTAGCCGACCGGGTCATAGGGATCGAGTTCGATCGACCGGAGGAACGCCCGCTCGGCTTCGCGGTTCGCCCCCCGCGCCGACTGGACGAGGCCGATCGTGTTCCAGATCGTGGACGATCCCGGCGAGATCTTGGCCGCGCGCTGGAGGTCGGACAGGGCGGCATCGAGATTGCTTTCGATATCGGCGCGGTAGTTCGCGCGCGCCTCCAGCGCCGTGGTGTCGTCCGGATCGATCGAAAGCGCGCGGTCGATCGCCTCCTTCGTCTGTTCGCGGTCGTCGAGAAGCATGGCTAGCTGGGCGCGGGCCGCCGGCAGGGTGGGGTTGTCCGGGAACCGCCGTTCCGCCTCGCGCAGGATCTCGGTTGCCGCCGCGATATCGCGGAGGAAACCGGTCGCCCAGGCCTCTGCAAGCGCCCCGTAGGGTCCGCTGTCGCGTATTGCCGGCGGCTGCTCGACGCGGTCGGGATAGGCGAGCGCGCGCGCGAAGTAGCCGCCGTAGAGGGCAACGGCGCGGCGGTCGCCGGAAAGTTTCGGCGCCGCCCTCTCGAAGAGCCCGGCGGCTTCCGCGTAGCGTTGCTCGGCGCCGTGCCGTAGTGCGTCGAGGAGATCGAGCCGGGCCTTCTGCTGCGGCGTCAGCGCGAGCGTGCGGGCACGATCGGCAACCGAGCGTGATACGGCGGGATCGCCGAAGGAGCGCTCGGTCTCGGCGAGCGTGACCCAGTCTTCCGCCGAGCGGGCTGCTTCCGGGACCGCCGTCAGCCGCTCATGTTCCCGACGCATCTCGGGAGTGCGCAGCGGCGAAGCCGGCATCCAGACGAACGCACCCCGCAGTGTCAGGTGAAACAGCATCTGCTCGCGGTCGTCGGGATCGACGATGACGACCTTGGAAGGCGCCTGGCCGATCGACGCGACCGCGGCCTCGCCTTCGGCGACGCTGACCGATCCGAATTCGTTGGAGAGTTCGACGAGACCTTCCAGCACGACGAGCGACGTGCGGCCGTCGGCATCGACGCTCATCGTCCAGTCCGTGCCGCGAATGGCGGCCGAGGCCGCGGGGGTCTCGACCGTCAGGCCTTCGCCGCCGCGCTCCGCCCGCGCCCAAAGCGTGCCGCTCCGGAGGCCGAGAAGCGTGTCGCTGGCGTCGCCGACGTTCTTGACGACGAGCGTCGTGTTGCGGCCGATCCTCACCTGCGTCCGGTCGCTGAAGAGGATCGCGAGCTGGCCGAGGGCATTCGTCCGCAAAACGTCGCCGGCAAGGAGTTCCTGGTGGAGTTCGACCGTGCGCCAGTCGGAGATCTCGATGAAGCGGGCTTCCTCGCCGACCTTGCGCGCGATGACGGAGCCGGCGGGAGTCGCCTTGCGTGCGAGCACTTCGGACAGGGCAGGTTCGCTGCCGGCCATGACGCAGACCGCGGCCACACCCAGGAGATATCTACGCATGACGTGAATGCTTTCGGCCGACGTCCCCGTGCGGCAATTGTACGGGAATTCTGCGCCTGTCAAGCAGGCTCGGCCGAAGGACGGAAGGTCTACTTGGCTCGACTAGGAACGCACGCGCCGACCGCTCCGCTCGGCCAGCCAGATGCCGCCGAGCGCCAGCACGATGGCGACGACATGGTAGAGGTGGAGCGCCTCTCCCAGGATAAGGATGGAGAGCAGCGTCCCAAAGATCGGGACGAGGTTGATGAACAGGCTGGCGCGGTTCGCGCCGATGAGTTCGACGCCGCGCATGTAGAAGACCTGCGAAAGCAGCGACGGGAAGATCGCCGTGAACAGGACGCAGCCCCATCCGAGCATATCGGGCCAGATCGCGTTGCCGGTGGCGTATTCGACGAGCGCGAAGGGAATGGAGGTGAGGCAGGCCGAAGCCGACAGGACTATCATGAAGCTCTGCCAGTGGACAGCGGGGCGGAACCGCAGCGCCACCGTGTATCCGGCGTAAACGATGATCGCCACGAGGACCAGTGCGTCGCCCGCGTTGAGGTCGAGCCGCAACAGGTTGCGCAAGTCGCCATGCGTGGCTGTGAGCACCACGCCGGCGAGCGTCAGGACGAAACCGATCATCTGCCCCGCGAAGACGCGCTGCCGAAAGAACAGGAAGTTCAGTCCGAAGATCACCATCGGAATGCCCGCATGCTCGATGCTGGCATTGACGGCGGAGGTGAAGAGCAGCGCGGAATAGATCGCGAGGTTGAAGGCCGCGAAGCCGAAGAAACCCATCATCGCCAGGTAAAGCAGCCGCGGTCGGACCAGATACCAGTCGGCCGCCAGCCGGTGTTGGCCAAGGGCGTAGAGGCAGCAGAACGCGATCGCCCAGCGCAGCGTGGTCAGGAGCATGGGAGACACGTGGCCGACCGCCAGCTTCCCCGCGATCGTATTGCCGCCCCAGAAGAGGGTCGTCGCGAGGAGGAGCAGGTAGGCTTGGCGATGCATCTGGTTTCCGGGCTTGCGGCAAAGGCATCCGCCTAGTCGCTCGTCTCATCGAAGTAAATGAACGGGGACTGTATAAGGATTGGGCCTGTGGCGGCCGGCTTCGGTCCGCCAATGGAACCGGATCGGGATTTTCGACGCGCTCCGGTCTGGCTTTTTTCGGGCGAGGCGTCCTATACCACGGGCACGAAAACGCATGTCAGCGGCGCTGGCGAACCGGCGAAACGAAAGGGTGTTCTCATGGCTTATGATGTCGTCGTCATCGGAGGCGGACCCGGCGGCTATGTCTGCGCGATTAAGGCCGCGCAGCTCGGCCTCAAGACGGCCGTCGTCGAGAAGCGCTCGACCTATGGCGGCACTTGCGTAAACGTCGGCTGCATCCCGTCCAAGGCGCTGCTTCATGCATCCGAGATGTTTTCCGAGGCGAGCCACGGCTTCGAGGCGCTGGGCTTCACCACGGGCAAGCCGAGGCTCGATCTCGCGGGCATGATGGCGCACAAGAAGCAGACGGTGGACCAGAACACCAAGGGGCTGGAGTTCCTGTTCAAGAAGAACAAGATCGACGGGCTGCGCGGCACCGGCAAGATCCTCGGCAAGGGCAAGGTCGCCGTCACCGGCGAGGACGGCAAGGTCCAGGAGATCGAGACGAAGAATATCGTCATCGCCACCGGCTCGGACGTCGCGGGCATTCCCGGCGTCGAGGTCGAGTTCGACGAGAAGGTGATCGTGTCATCGACCGGCGCACTCGAACTTGCAAAGGTGCCGGGCCATCTCATCGTGGTCGGCGGCGGCGTCATCGGGCTGGAACTGGGCTCCGTCTGGGCACGCCTTGGCGCCAAGGTCACGGTGGTCGAATTCCTCGACACCATCCTCGCTGGAATGGACGGTGAGGTCGCCAAGCAGTTCCAGCGCATGCTGGCCAAGCAGGGCATGGACTTCAAGCTGGGGGCCAAGGTCACCGGCGTGGAGAAGGCCAAGAAGGGTGCGAGAATCACCTTCGAGCCGGTAAAAGGCGGCGATGCGCAGACGCTGGAGGCCGACGTGGTGCTGGTCGCGACCGGCCGCCGACCCTTTACAGACGGCCTCGGCTGCGAGGAAGCGGGCGTCGAACTGGACGAGCGTGGACGCGTCAAAACCGATGGTCATTTCCGTACGTCGGTCGAGGGAATCTACGCCATCGGCGACGTCATCGTGGGTCCTATGCTGGCGCACAAGGGCGAGGACGAAGGCGTGGCTGTCGCCGAGATTCTCGCCGGCCAGGCTGGCCATGTGAACTACGACGTCATCCCGAGTGTGGTCTATACAAGCCCGGAGGTCGCCTCCGTGGGAAAGACAGAGGAAGAGTTGAAGAAGGCCGGCGTCGACTACGCGGCCGGCAAGTTCCCCTTCAGCGCCAACGGTCGGGCGCGCGCCATGCTGAAGTCCGACGGATTCGTAAAGGTTCTGGCCGACAAGAAGACGGACCGAGTGCTTGGCGTCCACATCGTCGGCTTCGGAGCCGGCGAGTTGATCCACGAAGCCGCGGTGCTGATGGAATTCGGCGGATCGTCGGAGGATCTGGCCCGGACCTGCCACGCCCATCCGACCATGTCCGAAACGGTCAAGGAAGCGGCAATGGCGACGTTCTTCAAGCCGATCCACATGTAGCAAAACAAAGCCCC
>CATMOC010000370.1 GCA_950071955.1 uncultured Mesorhizobium sp.
GAAACGCGGCGGTATTCCGGTGCCGCATAGCGCGCCTTGTTCTCCTCGAAGTACGCGGCAAGCACCTGGTCGGACGGCTCTTCGACCGGTTCCACGAGCGCTTCGGGCAGGACGAGGTATTCCGCTGTCCGGTCCTCGCCCTTGTAGAGCGCCATGGCGCGCATGAAGGTGTCGGGCACCGACAAACCATCTGAAACGGCATCGACGATCTGCTGACGCACGGCGACCTGCTGCCGGTTCTTCAGATAGTCTTCCGGCCGCATGCCGATCTGCCGAAGGACGAACTCGAACTGCCGGCGGTCGAAGCCTCCATTCGGCCCTTGGAACGCAGGATCCTCGGCGGTCAGCAAGGCAAGCCGGTCCTTCGAAACCCCGAGATGCATGTCGCGCGCCTGCTCGTCCAGTACGGCACCGGCGATGACCTGACCGAGGACCTGGTTGTCGAGGCCGAACGCCACCGCCTGCTCCCGCGTGATGCGGCCGCCAAACTGCTGGGAAATAGCCGAAAGCTGCCGGTCGTAGGCCAGCCGGTAGTCGAGCGCGGACACCGTGGTGTCGCCGGCCGTGACGACGTCGCCGCCGGCGGTTCCCGCCAGCTGGCCGGATATCCCCCAGACGGCGAAGCTGAGGACCAGAAGCAGAAGCAGGAGCTTCGCCACCCAGGTTCCGGCCGCCGCGCGTAGTGAGTCGAGCATTTGTGTTCCGAATTCGTGACGGTTGGCGCGCGAGAAGGCCGCGCATTCAGGTGAGCAAATAGACTCCTTCGAGGCGGGTGTCGATTGCTTTATGGTGCCGATTTGGTAGGAAACCCGCGCATCTTCGCGTTTCCTATCGGGATTTCAATCATGACCAAGGGCATCCGGCCGCTCGTCGCGGGCAACTGGAAAATGAACGGCACCAGCGTTTCGCTCCCCGAGATACGGTCGATCGGCCATGGCTTCATGAGCGGGCTCGATGCCGAGACCGATGCCTTGCTGTGCGTGCCGGCCACGCTTCTCTGGCGGGCCCACGAGATCCTGTCCTCGACCCCCGTGCGTTGCGGCGGCCAGGATTGCCATGCGCGGCCGAGCGGTGCCCATACCGGCGACATATCGGCGGAGATGCTCAAGGATGCCGGTGCGAGCCACGTCATCGTCGGCCATTCCGAGCGGCGGGCGGACCACGGGGAGACAGACGCGCAGGTCCTGATCAAGGCCGAAGCAGCGTGGCTCGGAGGCCTGACCGCCATCATCTGCGTGGGAGAGACCCGGGGCGAGCGCGATGCAGGGAGAACGCTCGACGTCCTCTCCCGCCAGATCGCCGGCTCGGTGCCGCCCGGCGCCACGTCCAAGAACACCGTCATTGCCTACGAGCCCGTCTGGGCCATCGGTACGGGCCTGACCCCGACGGCCCAGGACGTGGCGCAGGCGCACGCGCACATTCGCGGGGAACTGGCAAAGAAGATGAACGCCGAAGCGGCGAAAACCCGCATCCTGTACGGCGGCTCGGTGAAGCCCTCCAATGCGGTCGAACTGATGTCGGTCGACAACGTCGACGGCGCGCTCGTCGGAGGCGCCAGCCTGAAAGCCGCGGACTTTCTCGGAATCGCGGAGGCCTACAGGTCTCTGTAGCGGCCCGAATTCGTTTGACATGAGGGCGCGGGACACCCACATCCCGCCGCATCCGTGCCCTGGGGCACTCAGACTTGGAAACGACGCAAAAGGCGTGTATTGAGCCGCGTCTTCTCCCAAGGCTCAGAACTCGCCGGAAAATTTCCGCGGATTGGAAATATGGAAACCGTACTCGTTGTCGTCCACCTGATGATCGTCCTCGCCCTCGTGGGGGTCGTCCTTCTGCAGCGTTCGGAGGGCGGAGGCCTGGGCATCGGCGGCGGGTCCGGCTTCATGACCGCGCGAGGCGCCGCGAATGCGCTGACGCGGGCGACCGCCATTCTCGCAGCGGCCTTCTTCGTGACGTCGCTCGGACTGACGCTCATCGCACGCTACGGCGAGCAGCCGATCGACATCCTCGAGCGCCTGCCCGCGGGCCAGCAGCAACAGGAAAACGGAACGGGCGGCGGTGGCGGCGGTGTCCTGGATCAGCTCGGCGGCGGCGACACTCCCGCGCCGGCCCAACCGGCCGCGCCCGCGGGACCCCAGGTTCCCAACCAGTAGCCATCGTCCAGTCTCGCAATGAAACGGCCGGTTGTCCGGCCGTTTTTTCATGGCGCGGGCGGCTCCCTTCTTCGACTGTTGTTTTGCTGCAACCCTTTTTTGCTCGGTTCGCTCTACCGCGCCCGGGAACAGTGGATGCTTGTTGAGCAAAATGAGCTTCATCCGCTATGATGCCGCGGCTCGCGGATCGATGTTTACTCGACCGTCTGAGCGGTAGCGAAGGATGGATCGAGACGATGCGTATTGCGCGTGTGTTGCTTGCATTGGGATTGACTGCCGCGGTCGCGGTCGCTGCGTTGGGCTCGGCGCGTGCCGAAGGTGACCGGGATCGCTTCGCTCCGCCGCCCTTGTCCCTGAAGAAGGAGCCGGCCAGGAACGAAAAGGCGAAGGTCGCGTCGAAGGAGAAATCCAAAGCCGTGGTGGAGCGTCAGAAGACGCCTGCCCCGAAGAAGGAGAAGCCGAGCGTTCCGGTTCCGACCGTCGCCGAAGTCGTTTCAAGTGGGAACAATGGCGAGCTGCGCAGCACCGTGCAGCAGCAGACCGGCCTGTTCGGCGGCCTCTTCGGCAGCCCGGCGGCCCGGTTGCTGCCCCAGACCGAGGCGCTCGACGGCGTACTGGAACAGACGCAGAAGGGCAGGAAATTCGCAGTCAAGGACGAGTTCGTTCCCCAGACCGTCGCCTTCTCCGGCTACAAGCGCGGGACCATCGTCATCGATACGGGTCAGCGCTTCCTCTATCTTGTCGAATCGCCGACGAGCGCCCGCCGTTACGCCATCGCGGTCGGCCGCGAGGGACTGGAGTTCAAGGGTTCCGCCAAGGTCGGCGACAAGCAGGAATGGCCGCGCTGGATCCCCACGCTCGACATGCAGAAGCGCGAACCGAAGAAGTACGGCCAATACAAGGACGGCATGCCGGGAGGTCCCGCAAACCCGCTCGGGGCGCGCGCGATCTACCTCTACCAGGGCAAGAAGGACACGCACATCCGCATCCACGGCACGAACCAGCCACAGACCATCGGGACGAATTCCTCGAACGGCTGCTTCCGGATGATCAACGAGCACGTGATGGATTTGTACGGCCGCGTGAGCGTCGGTACGGAAGTCGTGGTACTCTGACACCCGTTTGAACGGCCTGCATCGGGCAGGCCGCTTGTTCCCGAGCATTGCTTGCTGCGCCAGACGATGGTGTCTGCGCGCGGGGCGGTTCAGGCTGGCCGGGCGCGCTCGGCGATGGCCCGCGCGTCGACGCCTCGCGGCAGTGTTCCGAAGGCGTGCCCCCAGTCTCCTCCGAGGCGGGTTGCGCAGAACGCGTCGGCGACCGCGGCCGGCGCGTGCCTGACGAGCAGGGCGCCCTGGAGCACGGTCATCATCCGCTCGACGAGGCGTCGCGCGCGGTGTTCCATCTCCCCGCGGTCGGTAAATTCCTCTTCGAGCGCGCGCGCTGCCGCGGCGAGCCTGCGGTCGTCGCTCAGCGCCGGCGCGATCTCGGCCATGTAGGCGTCCATCGCGTCCGGCGTCTTCTGCAGGGCGCGCAGCACGTCGAGGCACATGACGTTGCCCGACCCTTCCCAGATCGAGTTAAGCGGGATCTCCTTGTAGAGCATCCCCAGCGGACCTTCGTCGACATAGCCGTTGCCGCCGAGCACCTCCATGGACTCCACGACGCCGTTCGGGGCGCGCTTGCACACCCAGTATTTCACCGCGGGCGTGCACAGCCGCACGAAGGCGGCCGCCTCGGCATCGCCTTGCGCGGCATCGTCGAAGGCGCGGGCAAGCCGCAGCGCGAGCAGCGTCGCGGCTTCCGATTCGACCGCGAGATCGGCGACGACGTTGGTCATCAGCGGCTGGTCGATCAGGTGACGCTGGAAGGCGCGGCGGTGGAACACGTGGTGCAGAGCCTGCGCCACCGCGCCGCGTAGCAGGCCGGCCGAACCGAGCGCGCAGTCGAGGCGGGTGTAGGTGCCCATCTCGAGGATGGTCGGAATGCCGCGCCCTTGTTCGCCGATCAGCCAGCCATGCGCGTTCTGGAATTCGACCTCCGAGGAAGCATTCGACTTGTTGCCGACCTTGTCCTTGAGCCGCTGGATGCGCACCGCGTTGCGGGACCCGTCGGGCAGCCGGCGAGGCACGAGGAAACAGGACAGTCCGCCGGGCGACTGCGCGAGAACCAGGTGCGCATCGATCTGCGGACAGGAGAAGAACCATTTGTGCCCGGTGATTACGTACTCGCCGTCCGGACCGGCCGGAGACGCGACTGTGGTGTTGGCGCGGACATCGGATCCGCCCTGCTTTTCCGTCATGCCCATGCCCACGAGCGCGCCGTTCTTCTCGCCCACATAGATGTCGCGGCGGTCATAGGTACGGGTGAGGGCCATCGACAGGACCGTGGCGGCGATGCCGGTCTCACCCCGGAGCGCCGGAACGCTGCCATAGGTCATGGTCGTCGGGCACTGGCTGCCGGGCTCGACCTGAGCGTGCATGATGTAGGCGGCGGCGCGCGCCGTGTGGGCACGAGGCGCCGGATCTGACCAGGGC
>CATMOC010000371.1 GCA_950071955.1 uncultured Mesorhizobium sp.
CTGCTGCATGCCTACCGCTGGATCATCGACAGCCGCGACGAAGCCACGGGCGAGCGGCTGGACGATCTGGAAGATCCGTTCAAGCTCTACCGCTGCCACACCATCATGAACTGCGCCAAGACCTGCCCCAAGGGTCTGAACCCGGCCAAGGCGATCGCCGAGATCAAGAAGATGATGGTGGAACGGGCGGTGTGATGAACGACGTTCTGCCTCCCGACATGGAGGGTGGAGCGGTCGCTGAAATCAAGAGCATCCTTGATCGCCTCGCCGTCGAGAATGGCGTTGCCATTCCGTTGGCAGTTGAGAGCGGCAGCAGGGCCTGGGGGTTTCCCTCGCCGGACAGCGACTACGATTGCCGGTTCATCTACCTGCGGCCGGCGATCGAAACATTCACGCTGTTCCCGCGACGCGACGTGATCGAACACCCGCTGTCGAGCCTGATCGACATCGGCGGTTGGGAACTTTCGAAGGCACTTCGTCTCCTCATCCGCGGGAACGCCGTGATCATAGAGTGGCTGACCTCGCCGTTTGCCTACCGCGACACCCCCGAGTTCCGGACCGGGTTTCTCGATCTCGCCGCAGATGTTGCCGACCGAAGTCTGGTGGCACGGCATTACTTCCATCTCGCCGAAGGTCAGTGCGCGCGCGTCTTGGACAAGCCAGATGGCGAGGTGGCACTGAAGAAGCTGCTCTATATCCTCCGGCCCCTCATGGCACTGAGATGGCTGTCCGCCCGACCTGACGTGGCAGTTGCTCCCATGAACTTCGGTTTGCTGATGGACGGCGTCGATCTTCCCGCGGATGTTCGCCAAGACGTCAGTGACCTGCTGGAGCGGAAGCGAACGACCCGCGAACTCGGCACGGGCAAGATACCGGGCTCGATAAGCGAATTCATCTACAGCACATTGCGCGACATGGAAGATTTCAGAGAAGCGCCTGCGGAAAAGGACACGACGGCGAGCGAGCGCGCGGCCGACGACTTCTGGCGCAACTGGACAGGACGGCTATCGCCAGCCTGAGCCCCTTGCTCCACGCCTCCGCCTTTGCCACATAACGGCGCATGGACACCCCAGCCTCAGGCCTCCCCCTCCTCAATGCCATCGAAGCTCGCGTGCTCGGCTCCCTGATCGAGAAAAAGGAGCTGACGCCCGACGTCTATCCGCTGACGCTCAACGCCATGCAGTCGGCGGCCAACCAGAAGACGGCGCGCGAACCTGTGATGAGCCTCGATGCGGCAGACATCCACCGTGCCTTCAAGTCGCTGCAGGACAAAGGCCTCGTCCGGCAGGTCTCGGGGTCTCGCGTGGAGCGTTTCGAGCACCTGCTCGGCCAGCGTTTCTCGCTGACGCGCGGCCAGACCTCGCTGCTCGGCCTGATGATGCTGCGTGGTCCGCAGACACCCTACGAACTCCTGTCGCGCAGCGAGCGCATGGCGCGCTACGCGTCGGTCGAGGAACTCCTGGCCGACATGGACCTTCTCATCGGCCGCAAGTTCCCGCTGGTGCAGCTGGTGCCACGCGGCCCCGGCCAGCGCGAGGACCGCTATGCGCATCTCCTGAGCGGTCCCGTGACTGTGGCAGTTCGGGCCGCAACCGCCGCGCATTCTCCTTCCGCCCCGCAATTCGATCTCGAAGCGCGCGTCGCCGCTCTGGAAGAGCAGCTTGCCGAACTCAGGGCGCAGGTGGAGGCGCTGTCGGCGGGTCGCTGAAGCCCGGCGGGTATCTTCTCCGCGTTTGGTGCGCTAGTCTAGCCGACCCACCAGCCGACGGACGGATGCGATGCCGGGTCAACAGGTGCGATATGTCAGGAGCTTCGACGGCGCCCAGATCGCCTATGCGGTGAGCGGGAGCGGTCCTCCGGTCGTGCTGATGCCGAGCTGGCTGACCCATCTCGAATACCAGGGTCGGAGCGTCGCCTGGCAGCCCTGGATCGAGGCACTCTCTTCCCGCCATACGTTGATCCGCTACGATCCGCGCGGCTGCGGCCTGTCCGACCGGGATGTCTCGAACCTTTCGTTCGATGCCTGGGTGCAGGACTTCGCAGCCCTTGCCGACAGACTGGAACTCGACCGCTTCCCCCTCGTCGGAACCTGCCAGGGCGGGGCGGTCGCCATCGACTTTGCCGGAAGGCATCCCGCGCGCGTCAGCCACCTCGTCCTCTACGGCACATATGCGAGAGGGCGGAACCGGCGCTCGTCCATCCCGCTCGAACCGGAGAAGGCGAAGGTGATGCTCGACATGCTCGAGCTTGGCTGGGGGCAGGAGGATTCCGCCTTCATGCGGTCCTTTGCGACGCAGTTCCAGCCCGAAGGTTCGATGGAGCACCTTCGCTCATGGTGCGAGCTGCAGCGCCGGGCGACGTCGCCGGCCAATGCCGCGGCACTGACGCGGATCATGTTCGACATTGACGTGAGCGACTCCGCGGCAAGAATTGCCTGTCCGACGCTCGTCGCTCATCCCGACCGCGATGCGGTGGCTCCAATCGAAGAAGGACGGCGGCTCGCGCAGATCATCCCGGACGCGCACTTTCTCCAGCTGGACAGCCCCAATCACTTCCTGCTTGCAGACGAACCCGCGTGGAGCACGTTCGTGCACGCGCTTCATGATTTCCTGCCCGCATCGGAAGGCGGGATCGATGCTTTCGGACTGACGCCGAGGGAGCGTGGAGTGCTCGACCTCCTCGCCCGGGGGCTCGACAACCAGGCGATCGGCGGGGAACTGGGCATCAGCGAAAAGACCGTGCGCAATCATGTGACGGCGATCTTCGACAAGCTCGGGGCTACCACAAGGGCGCAGGCAATCGTCGCGGCCCGCGAGGTCGGCCTGGGGACCTCTTCAGGCCCCCTCGGGACCGAGGTCCCAGCCGGGAACCGCCGGACCGGCCGATAACCGCCCGCTCCGGGACATCCGCCTCATGCGCGCACGGGAACACTGGGCATAGATTCTCTCCTCACGCCGGACGACCGGCCTGCCAGGAGAATCGCCATGATTGCCAAGGTTCGTCAGCAACTCCCCTCCTCACCCGTGGTCTCATGCGCCTTCGCATGTGCGTTGCTGCTTGCTCCTGCCGCGCATGCCGGCGAGGCGGGCCGCCTCGACGCAACGTCCATCGAGAGGCTGAAGGTCATCTATCTCGGCTGCGAGGACTCCGCGACGTCGCAGCGACTGGCTGGCGGCGACGCCATGTACTGCTCGATCGCCTATGAGGAACTGAAGCAGCGCGCGTTCGGCGGCGACTTCGGGCAGATCCGGAGATGGCTCGACAGCCGGACGAGCAGACGCGGGGCGTACGGTTGACGCCGGTCGTACGCTCACGCAAGCGTGTCACGGCTTGATTTTGAAACGCTGCGCCGCTGAATTATTTCTCCGGGAAATGGAGAAGAAATCGATGCTTCGCAGCCTCATCGCAGCTTCATTCGTCCTCGCCGGCGGGTTTCTCGCGCCCGCGATGGCCCAGCAGACCGAGACCGCCATCTTCGCCGGCGGCTGTTTCTGGTGCGTGGAATCCGATTTCGACAAGGTGCCGGGCGTCGTCTCGACGACGTCGGGATACTCCGGCGGAACGCTCGAGAACCCGACCTACCCGAACCACGAAGGCCATCGTGAGGTCGTTCGGATCGAATACGATCCTGCAAGGGTGAATTACGAGACGCTGGTCGACGTCTTCTTCCACACCGTCGACCCGACGGATTCCGGCGGTCAGTTCTGCGACCGCGGGCACGCCTATACGACCGCCGTTTACGTGAACGGCGAGGAGCAGAAGGCGGCGGCCGAGAAGGCGAAGACCGATGCGCAGCAGGCGCTCGGCAAGGAAGTCGTGACCCCGATCGAAGCCGCCGGGCCATTCTGGTCGGCGGAGGGCTATCATCAGGATTACTACAAGAAGAACCCGCTCAAGTACCGCTACTACCGCTATGCCTGCGGCCGCAACGCGCGCGTCGAGGAGGTCTGGGGCAAGGCGGCATACGAGGGTGTCCCCTCGCACTGACCTCTTCTCTCAACCGGACGACGATCGCCGGTATTACCGGCGGATGCCCGCGGTGCCTCGGTTCCGACCGCGTCCGAGCCTCTCGCCGGCCATCGCCTCCGCGACTTCTTCGGTTGTCTTCCCCTCCTCTTCCGCGCGTCTGAAGATCGCCGTCAGCGTCTCCGGTATTCTCGCGACCCGTTTCATGGTCGCGTCCGCGTCGTAGCCGCCCGGCGCGAGTTCGGCCGCGACGTTCATCAGGCCGCCGGAATTGATGACGTAGTCCGGCGCATAGAGGATGCCGCGCGCCCTCAGGAGGTTGTCGTCCCGGTCAGTAGCAAGCTGGTTGTTGGCCGCGCCAGCCACGATCGAGGCCTTCAGGAGCGGGATGGTCTCCTGCGAAAGAATGCCGCCGAGCGCGCAAGGGGCGAGGACATCCACGTCCGCCTCCAAAATGGCATTTCCCAGGACCGACCGCGCGCCGAGGTGGTCGACCGCTTTTTGCGCACGCGCCGGATCGATGTCTGAAACGGTGAGGAACGCGCCTTCCTGGCTGAGCTTCTTTGCGAGCGACCAGCCGACGGAGCCGAGTCCCTGGACGGCGACGCGGATTCCCGCCAACCTGTCCTTGCCGCGGCGATGGCGCAGGGCTGCCCTGATGCCGAGAAACAC
>CATMOC010000372.1 GCA_950071955.1 uncultured Mesorhizobium sp.
CCGAAATTGCGTCCCGGCCTCTATCGGCCGGGACTTTGCTTGTCTGTGGCCAGGGCCGGGTAGTACGGACCCGCGGTCTCAGCGCGCCAGGTCCGCCACGACCGCATCGAGCACGATCATCCCCGCCGGCGTCGCTCTGAGACGCGAATTGCCGACCGGCGCGACAAGGTCCTCGTCCTGGAGCACGGCAATCCGCTCGGATGCGAGCGGCCGGCCCGAAAGCTGCTCGTAGCGGGCGAGGTCTATGCCCTCGGCAAGACGCAGCCCCATCAGCAGGAACTCGTCGGCCTCTTCGCTGCGCGTCAGCGTCTCACCGTCGACAATGCCGTGGCCCTTGGCCTCGACTAGCGACAGCCAGCGTTCCGGCATCCGCTCGGCGATCGTGACGTTGCGCGTGCCGCCGCCGACAAACCGGCCGTGCGCGCCGGGGCCGACGCCGACATATTCGCCGTAGCGCCAGTAGGTGAGGTTGTGGCGGCTCTCCGCGCCCGGCCTGGCGTGGTTCGATATCTCGTAGGCCGGCAGCCCCCGCGCGGCGGTCACTTCCTGAGTCAGGGCGTAGAGGTCAGCGGCATGGTCCCCATCAGGGACCGCGAACTTGCCCGCCGCATGCAGCGCGTGGAACGGCGTGCCTTCCTCGATCGTCAGCTGGTAGAGCGACAGATGGTCGGCGGCGTGGCCGATCGCCCGGCGCAATTCCGCCTCCCAGCTCTCCGGGGTCTGGCCCGGCCGCGCATAGATCAGATCGAAGGACAGGCGCGGAAAGGTCTCGCGGGCGAGTTCGATCGCCGTCAGCGCCTCGTCCACGTCGTGCAGCCGGCCGAGGAACTTCAGGTCCGCGTCGTTCAGCGCCTGCACGCCGAGCGAGACGCGGTTGACGCCCGCCGCACGGTAGCCCCGGAAGCGACCGGCCTCGACGGAGGACGGGTTCGCTTCCAGCGTCACCTCGATCCCGTCCGGAACGGTCCAGTTGGAGGCGACCGCCTCCAGGATCGCGCCAACCGTGCCGGGCTGCATGAGCGACGGCGTACCGCCGCCCAGGAAGATACTGGTGACCGTGCGCGGACCGGTACGCTCCCGCATCGTGGCCAGTTCCGTCGCGAAGGCGCGCGCGAACCGCTCCTGGTCGACCGGCTGGTGGCGCACGTGCGAATTGAAGTCGCAATAGGGGCACTTGGCCGCGCAGAACGGCCAGTGCACGTAGATCCCGAAGCCCGGCGAGCGGTCGTCCGGCCTGTGCTCAGGCTTGCTCATGACACGCCGAGCTTCGCCCGTGCGAACTTCTGGAAGGCGCGGGCGCGGTGCGACAGCGCCTCCTCCTGCCCCGGCTTCCAGCCATGCTTCTCTTCGGCCGGCATTTCGCCGAAGGTGACGTCGAAACCCTCCGGCTGGAACACGGGATCGTAGCCGAATCCCTTGTCGCCGCGCGGAGGCCAGACGAGCCGCCCCTTCGCCTCGCCGCGGAAATACTCCGCGCTGCCGTCGGGCTGGCAAAGGCAGATCACGGCGACGAAGCGCCCGGTGCGCTGCGATGGATCGGTCGCGCCCCTTTCCCGGAGCAACTTCTCGGTCTTCTCCATCGCCAGCATGAAGTCGCGCGATCCGTCGGCTTGCGTCGCCCAGTCGGCGGTGTAGACGCCCGGCGCGCCGTCGAGCGCGTCGACGCAGAGGCCCGAATCGTCCGACAGCGCCGGCAGGCCGGTCGCTAGCGCCGCCGCGTGCGCCTTGATGTAGGCGTTCTCCTCGAACGTCGTCCCGGTCTCCTCCGGCTCCGGAAGCCCGTAGTCCTTCGCCGATTTTGCCTCGATGCCGAAGGGCGCCATCAGGTCGGCGAACTCCCTGAGCTTGCCGGCATTGTGGCTGGCGACCACAATCTTCTGCTTTTCGAGCGTGTTCATTCGATGCCCCAGATGCGCGGCTCGGCGAACTCCAGCGAGTTGCCGGACGGATCGCGGAAATAGATGGAACGGCCGCCTTGAGGCCATTCGAAGTCAGCCTCGATGGCGATGCCGCGCTCCTCCAGGAAAGTCTTCCAGCGGTCGATCTCGTCGCCCGGCGCGGCAAAGCACAGGTGCCCGTGGCCCCGCGTGCCGTGCGGCGGGACGGGCAGTCTCGCGTCCGCCGGAGGCGGAACCTGCGTGGCATCCGCATTGAACAGCAGCAACACGCCCTCGCCGCAGCGGAAGAAGACGTGACGCCCCTCGACCTTCACGAGCCTTTCGAGCCCGAGCACCTCGCTGTAGAACGCCTCGGCGGCGCCGAGGTCGGTCACGTAGAGCGCTGATTCGAGGATCGAGCGCGGCCGCATAGTTCAGCCGACCGCCATCTTCTGCAGGTCGACCAGACGCGTGATTCCCTTCTTGGCCAGCGCGAGGAGCTCGTTGAACTGCTCCTCCGAGAACGCCTCGCCCTCGGCGGTGCCCTGGATCTCCACGATCCCGCCCTTGCCGGTCATGACGAAGTTGGCGTCGGCCTCCGCCGCCGAATCCTCGGCATAGTCGAGGTCGAGCACGCAGGCCCCGCCATGGATGCCGCAGGAAATGGCCGCCACATGATCCTTCAGCACCTTGGAGACGGAGAGCATCTTGCGCGCTTCCATCCATTTCAGGCAATCGTGCAACGCCACGAAGCCGCCGGTGATCGACGCCGTCCGTGTCCCGCCGTCGGCCTGGATCACGTCGCAGTCGACCGTGATCTGCACCTCGCCGAGTGCCTGCATGTCGACGACGGCGCGCAGCGAGCGCCCGATAAGGCGCTGAATTTCCAGAGTTCGGCCGCCCTGCTTGCCGGCGGAAGCCTCGCGGCGCATGCGGTCGCCGGTCGCCCTCGGCAGCATCCCGTATTCGGCCGTCACCCAGCCCTTGCCGCTGTTGCGCATCCATGGCGGAACCTTCTCTTCGAGGCTCGCCGTGCAGAGCACATGCGTGTCGCCGAACTTGACGAGGCACGAGCCTTCCGCATGTTTGGACACCCCGCGCTCGAAGCTGACGGGACGCATTTCGCCGGGCTGGCGCTTCGAGGGACGCATGAGGATTTCCTGACCGATCGATGAAACGCGGCTTGTAACGCCATGCCAACGCCGACGCAAAGGAAAACCGGGACGCTTGCGAGTTGTGTTCCCGCCGGGGCGGATTATATCCTTACCCAAAAGGTTCGCCGCCGATGACGATACCCATCATGGATCCGACCCTGCAGTCGCTCGATACGCGATCGCGCGAGATCTTCCGCCTGATCGCCGATTCCTTCCTGCGCGACGGCGAGCCCGTCGGCTCGCGCAACCTGTCGCGTCTCCTGCCCTCGTCCCTGTCGCCGGCCACGGTGCGCAACGTGATGAGCGACCTCGAGCATCTCGGCCTCATCTATTCGCCGCACGTGTCGGCGGGGCGCCTGCCGACCCAGAAGGGCCTGCGCTTCTTCGTCGACGCTTTCATGGAGATCGGCGACCTTTCGGAGGACGAGCGCCGGGTCATCGACGCCCAGATCAAGGCCTCGGGCAACGGCGCCTCGCTGGAGCACATGCTGACCGAGGCAAGCCAGATGCTGTCGGGCATGTCGCGTGGCGCCGGGCTGGTGCTGTCGGGGAAGAGCGAGGCGGCGCTGAAGCACATCGAGTTCATTCAGCTCGAGCCGAACAAGGCGCTCGCCGTCCTGGTCTCGCAGTCCGGCGACGTGGAGAACCGCGTGGTCGACCTGCCGGAAGGCGTCACCACCTCGCAGCTCCACGAGGCCTCGAACTTCCTCAACGCCCACATCCGGGGACGCACGCTGGCCGAGGCGCGCGCAGAGATCGCGCGGCTTCGCGAAGAGACGCGCGCCGCGCTGGATTCGCTGTCGCAAGATCTCGTCGAGAAGGGCCTCGCCGTGTGGGCCGGCACGGAGAGCGGCACCTCGCCGGCGCGCCTCATCGTCCGTGGCCGCGCCAATCTCCTGGAAAATGTCACGGCCCAGGCCGACATCGAGCTGCTCAAACACCTCTTCGAGGACCTCGAGACCAAGGAAGGCCTGATCCAGCTCCTGGAACTGGCCGAGGAAGGCTCGGGCGTGCGCATTTTCATCGGCTCGGAGAACAAGCTCTTCTCGCTGTCCGGCTCCTCCCTCGTGGTCCCCCCCTCCCGCGACAAGGATTCCCGCGTCATCGGGGCGCTGGGCGTCATCGGTCCCCCCCGCCTCAACTATGCCCGCATCGTGCCGATGGTCGACTATACCGCCCAGATGATATCGCGCATGCTGCGGTAGTCCGGACGCACGCGCAGCCGCCCCCGCCCCTTGATTTTTGGGCACCGAGCCTCGATATCGGGGCCAACTTTTCAAGTTACTCGCAGGAATACGGGATCAAGCGATGAGCGACCATCGGAAAGACGAACGCGCGCCGGATCTGGACGCCGTGAAGAGCGGTTACGCGGAGCATGCCGCCGATCAGGCCGGACAGTCATCCGAAGGCGCGCCGGACAACGAGAACCAGGCCGATTTCGAAGCCTTCATGCGCCTTGCCAAGGAAAACGAGGATCTGAAGGACAAGGCGCTCCGCCTCGCCGCCGAAATGGAGAACCTTCGCCGCCGCACGGCGCGCGACGTGCACGACGCGCGCAACTACGCCATCGCGAACTTCGCCCGCGACATGCTGACCGTCTCC
>CATMOC010000373.1 GCA_950071955.1 uncultured Mesorhizobium sp.
CCGATGACCACGTTGGCGCCGGCGCTGAGGTTTTCGAAGAGATAGAGCTCCTGGTGCACGAAGGCGATGCCCGCCGCCATCGACCGGGAGACGGTCAGGTGGGTCATCGTCTCTCCGTCGAGCGCAATGGTGCCGCCGCTCGGCGCGACGACCCCGCCGAGTATCTTCATCAGCGTCGACTTGCCGGCGCCGTTCTCTCCGACGAGCCCGATGATCTCGCCGGGAGCGACGGAGAGGTGCACGTCATCGAGGGCCGTGACGCCCGGATAGGTCCGGGAGATGCCCTTCATCTGGAGAAAAGGCTCAGGCATGCGGATGGGAGACCTCGGCGGGAGAATCCATGTGTCCGGACAGGCCGGCCGGGAGGGTGATGGCCGGCCTGCGGCTAAGAGGCGTCAGCCGTTGATGCGCGCCTTCAGCTCCGCCTCGAAGGCGTCGACATTGTCCTTGTCGATCATCTTGGTGGGAACGATGATCAGTTCGTTCTCCGGCACGACCGACTTGTCGCCCTCCAGATACTTCGCCATCAGCTTCATGCCCTGATAGCCCCACTCGTAGGGATCCTGGACGACGGTGCCCGCGATTGTGCCTTCCCGCACGCCGCCGAGCGTGATCGGATCCTCGTCGAAGGCGATGATGGCGATTTCTCCGAGCTTGCCGGACTCCTTCAGCACCTCGTAGATGCGGGGCGGATTGTAGGAGTAGAAGCCGACCATGCAGTCGATGTCGGGGTTCGCCGCGAGTGCGTCCTCGACGTTGCGCTTGGCGCGCGTCATGTCTATGTCGTCGCCGCGAACGTCGATCAGTTCGACCTTCGAGCCGGCGATCGTCTCCTTCATGCCCTCGATGCGCTCGCGGGCATTGTCGGCGCCGGGCAGGCCGACGAAGCCGACGCACTTGCCGCCGTCGGGGAGGGCCTTCAGCGCGATTTCACCCGCCTGCTTGCCGGCGTCCGTGTTGGACGAGCCGATATAGGCGATGCGGTTGGTGTCGGGCGCATCGGAATCGGTGGTGAACAGCGGCACCTGGGCGCCGATGCGGTTGAGCGCGTCCGTCGAGGACTTCGGATCGACGGCGCTGACCATGATGGCGGAGACGCCGGCCGCGGCCAGGTCTTCCATCAGGCGTTGCTGGACCGCGGCGGCGGCCTGCTCGGGGTACTTGAACTGCAAGTCGTAGTTCGGCAGTTCGCCCTGAGCCTTCTTCACGCCGGCTTCGGCGAGCTTCCAGAAATCCGACGCGCCGTTCACGACGAAGGCGAGGGATTTCTTGTCCTGGGCAGTGGCGGCGCTCGCGGCCATGACGGCGGCAATCGCCAGGACGGCGGCGGATTCACGAAACTTCATGTTGATCTCCATGGAACAGAGGGAATTCGGCCCGCCCGCGCAGTCAGCGGAGCGGTCTGCGATCTGAACGCGGCCCGGGCCGGGCCCCGGGCCGCGGCAGACAGGTCATCCGCCGATGCAGCTGTCGGCGGTGTCCTGCATGCATTCGTCGAGGCCGGTGTAGATGATCGGCTCGACCGGCTTGCCGTCGATCATGTCGATCATGACGCTCGGCGCCCGATACCCCATCTCGAAGGGCCGCTGTCCGACCTGGACATGGCTGCGCCCCGCCTTCAGGGCCTCCATCTGCGGGGGAAGCGTGTCGCCCGCGACGATGACCATCTGCTTGGACTTCAGCTTGTCCATGACCTGGTCGGTGACCTGGGCGTAGGCCTGCGGCGCGAACTGGGCCCAGCCGCCGATGAGCATGAACGCGGTCAGGTCGGGATTGGCGGTGAAGGTGTCGGCCATCTGCTGGTTCGCGAGGTCGGCCTGGTCGTTGGTGAAGACGGGGCAGCCGGCGATCTCGGTCCAGCCGCCTTGTCCTTCGAGGCGTTCGATGCCCTTCTCGCCCGACAGCGTGTCGCGGGTGCCGGCGGCGCGCTGGTTGATGTTGTCGGCGGCGACGTTGCCGAGCTGCAGGCACACGGTGCCGCCTTCCGGCTTCAGCTTCTTCAGGTGCTCGGCGAACTTGACGCCCATCTGGTAGTTGTCGGTGCCGAGGTAGGTCGTGCGCAGGGCGGCGTCGTCGGCGCTGAGATCGGCGTCGATGGTCATCACCGGGATGGAGGGCGCCTTCTCGCGGAGCAACTTGGCCATCAGCGGCGCGTTCGACGGCGAGATCGCGATCGCCTTGACGTCAGGCCGGTTGAGCAGGTCCTCGACGATCTGGACCTCACCCACCTCGTCGGCGCTCGATGCGGGGCCGGTGTAGAAGCAGTTGTATTCGCTGCCCGCGTTTTCCTTGTTCCACTTCTGGCAGCCGAGATTGATCTGCTCGAAGAACGGGTTGTCGAGGCCCTTCACGACGATCGCAAGCGTCTTATCCTGGGCGAATGCCGATGCGGCGAACGCCAGGACGGCCGCGCCGGCCAGCATTAATCTGTTCAGTTTCATGTCAGTCCTCCCTTTGAGTGGCTACGGGTTACGGCTGATCGCACCGGCCACGGCGGCGCGATCCTCAGCCCGGGTACCAGACCTGCCGGGGATCATCCGGCGGCCGCACGTAATCCCAGGCGGAATCGATGAGTTTCGAAAGGTCGTACGAGGGGCGCCAGGCGAGTTCGGCCTTGGCCCGGGCGTTGTCCATCCAGTTGCTGACGTAGGGCCCGCGCACCGGCGTGGAGGGCAGACCGCGCGTGCGGGCGAGGTGATCGGCCACCGCGGCGTAGTCGACCGGCTCGTCCATGCAGATGTTGTAGAGGCGCTGGCGGGCGGCCGGGGCGGTGAGGGCGACGAGGATCGCCGCGACGAGATCGTCGACGTGAACGAAGTTGCGCCGGACCGGGGTTCCGTCCTCCTCCTGGAGCAGCGGCACCGCCCCGGTCTCGCGGCTGCGACCAGCGACCTCCGGCTCCACCATCGTCTTCCAGTCGGGCCCGCCGAACAGGTCGTCGCCGAAGGATAGGCTGTGGCGGAAGTCGTCCTTCTCCATGATCCACGGCGCGCGCAGGCAGCACCAGTCGATGCCGTACTGGATGCCGAACTGCTCCAGCATCACCTCCTCCAGCACCTTGGAGAGCGCGTAGCAGCCCGGATAGGCCATGTGCGGGGCGTCCTCGGTGATCGGCGCGGGATGGCGATGGAAGAAATGTCCGATCGCGGCATCGCCGCCGATCAGCAGGAAGCGCTGCGCGGACGGGCTGGCGCGGAATTCCTCGAGCAGCCAGAACAGGCCCTTCACGGTGACGTCCATAACGTCGTCTGGCGTCTCCTTGCAGGTGGCAAGGTGGACGACGTGGGTGACGTCGCGCAGCGCCTCGCGGCAGATTTCGCGGTCGGCGATCGAGCCCCTGACCACCCAAAGCGTATCCGTCTGCGGCAATGTGCGATTGTGGCAGAGCGCGCGGATGCCAACGTCGGGCCGCTCGGCCTGGAGGCGCCCGATAAGCGCCCGCCCGACTTTCCCTGTCGCTCCGGTGATCAGGACCAGCATCCGTTTCCCTCCCGGCATGCAGTGAAGAACAGGAAGGCGGGCCTGTCAATCATTTGTATGATAAATAGGATTAAACAGATTTGTATGTTGACGGCTCCGCCCGCTTTCCGGTACGTCCTCGAACGGGAGGAGCGGTGCGTATGAGCGTGTTGCGGCTGGAGGGAGTCTCGAAACATTTCGGCGCGATCCACGCGCTGGGCGGCGTGTCGCTGTCGCTCGAGCCGGGCGAGATCCTCGGCCTGATGGGAGACAACGGCGCCGGCAAGTCGACGCTCGTGAAGATCATCGCCGGCAATTTCCGCCCGAGCCAGGGCAAGATCTTCATTAGGGACAAGGAAACCGTCTTCCACGGTCCGCTGGAGGCGCGACGCAACGGCATCGAGATCGTCTACCAGGACCTCGCGCTCTGCGACAATCTCACGGCGGCGGTCAACGTCTTCCTCGGGCGCGAACTCACGCGCTCGATCGGTCCTTTCCGAATCCTGGACTATCCCGCGATGAACCGCCGCGCGGGGGAACTCTTCGCGGAGCTGAAATCGGAGACGCGTCCACGCGATGCCGTCAAGTCCATGTCGGGCGGTCAGCGGCAGGCGGTGGCGATCGCCCGCACGCGCCTGAGCGACGCCGACATCGTGCTCATGGACGAGCCGACGGCCGCCATTTCGGTGCGCCAGGTCGCCGAGGTGCTCAACCTGATCCGGGAACTGAAACGGCAGGGCATCGCCGTCATCCTCATCAGCCACCGCATGCCGGACGTCTTCGCCGTGACCGACCGCATCGTGGTGCTGCGACGCGGCAGCAAGGTCGCCGACAAGGCGACCGCTTCCACATCGCCCGAGGAGATCACCGGCCTCATCACCGGAGCCATCGAACATGCTTGACACGGGCAGGGCCGATCCATCCGCCGGCATGGCCGCCGCGATTTCGGGCCAGAGCCATTCGACGCTCGGCAAGCTGCTGTCGCAGCAGGCGTTCTGGGTCTTCCTGGCGGCGGTGATCGCATGCGTCTCGCTCTCGCTTGCGACCGAGACCTTCGCCACCTCACAGAACCTCTTCAACGTCACCCGCAACTTTGCCTTCGTGGCGATCGTCGCGCTCGGCATGACGGTTGTGATCATCTCGGGCGGCATCGACCTGTCGGTCGGATC
>CATMOC010000374.1 GCA_950071955.1 uncultured Mesorhizobium sp.
AAAGCGCGCGACGACGGGTTGGCCTGTCGAGATCCCGCCCAGGATGCCGCCGGCATTGTTTGACAGGAAGATCGGCCGTCCGTCGTTGCCCATGCGCATCTCGTCGGCGTTCTGTTCCCCAGTGATGCGCGCGGCCTCGAAGCCGTTGCCGATCTCGACGCCCTTCACGGCGTTGATCGACATCAGGAGCGAGGCGATGTCCTGGTCGAGCTTGCCGTAGATCGGCGCGCCGAGCCCGGCCGGCACGCCTTCCGCCACGATCTCGATCACCGCGCCCACCGACGATCCGGCCTTGCGGATGCCGTCGAGATAATCGGCGAAGACGGGAACCGAGTTCGGGTCCGGGGTGAAGAAGGGGTTTTCCGGATCGTCGGTGAAATTCCAGTCCCAGTTCGCCCGGTCGATCGACTTTTCTCCCATGGCGACCAGCGCGCCGCGCACCACCAGCCCCGGCACGACCTTGCGGGCGATGGCGCCCGCAGCCACCCGCGCCGCCGTCTCGCGCGCCGAAGAGCGCCCGCCGCCGCGGTGGTCGCGGATGCCGTACTTGGCCTGATAGGTATAGTCGGCGTGGCCCGGTCGGAACTGCCGCGCGATCTCGCCATAGTCCTTCGAACGCTGGTCGACGTTCTCGATCATCATCGAGATCGGCGTGCCGGTCGTCACCAGCGTCTCCCCATCCTCGTGCGGAACGAAGCCCGACAAGACCTTCACCGCGTCGGGTTCGCGGCGCTGCGTCACGAATCGCGATTTTCCTGGGCGGCGCCTGTCGAGTTCGGCCTGAATGTCGGCCACCGTGAAGCGGATGCCGGGCGGGCACCCGTCGACGACGCAGCCGAGCGCCGGACCGTGGCTCTCGCCCCATGTCGTCACTCTGAAGAGATGGCCGAAGGTGTTGTGCGACATGGCGGGCGCGCTAAGTATCCAGACGGCAGGCGCCTGCCGCAGCGGCCGCGCCCCGCCGCCTTCTATTGGCCTTTGCCGAACGGGTCAAACGGTCGCCGGGGAGGAATTAGTTTTGACACAATCCCCGTATTTCTGCTCTCTTCCAATCCGATCCCCAATACCGTCCGGGACCAGCCGGACCAGCAAGAACGAGGTTTCCCATGCGCATCCTGCTGTCCGCCCTGTCGGCGATCCTCCTGATGTCCGCCGCCGCCTTCGCCGACCAGACCGAAGGCACGATCAAGTCCGTCGACGAGGAGAAGCTGACGATCACGCTGGAAGACGGCCAGACCTACAAGCTCCCCGGCGAAGTCGACCTGGCGGGCATCGAGCCCGGCATCGACATCGTCATCGCCTTCGACGTCATCAACGGCGTGAAACAGATCACCGACATGGCGGTCTACGAATAAGGGCCGTCCGCGGCCAAGCCTACTGCCCGGCGGCTCACAGCCAGTCGAGCCGCCCCCCTGCGAAGCGCAAGATCCTGTCCTGCGGGACGTCCAGCATCTCGGCCTCCGCGCGGCTGGCCGAGCCGGTCTGCAGGAAGATCGAGCGGATGACGCCGCCATGGGTGACGCAGACCGTGTCGCGGTCGATCGCTTCGAACCACGGCCGGACACGCTCCGAGAGCATTTCGTAGTTCTCGGCCGACGCGCCCGGCGGCAGGAACCCCCATTTGTCGCGCTCGCGCGCCTCCTCCGAGCCAGGAAAGGCCTTCTCGACCTGATCGATCGTCAGGCCCTGCCAGTCGCCGAAATGCAGTTCCATGAGCCTCGGTTCAAGCCGGTAGCCGTTCGGTTCCAACCCGAGTTCCGTTCGGACGATGTCCATCGTCTCGCGGGTCCGCCTGAGCGGGCTCGCGACATAGTCGAACCGCGCCGGTTCATCGATCAGTTCGGCGAGCCTGCGGCCGTTGCCGTGCGCCTGCGCGCGGCCGGTCGCGTTGATGTCGACGTCGTGCTGGCCCTGAAACCGGCTTTCGACGTTCCAGTCAGTCTGGCCGTGGCGGACGAAGTAGACGAGCGGGGCCATCGCTTCCTGGTTCCGGGACGGTCGGAGCGCGTGAGGTCGCGCGTCAGTCCTTGACGGTGGAGATGTCCGGCGCGTCGACGGATTTCATGCCGACGACGTGATAGCCCGAATCAACGTGATGCACCTCTCCGGTGACGCCGCGCGACAGGTCGGACAGGAAATAGAGGCCCGAATCGCCGACCTCCTCGATGGAGACAGTGCGCTTCAAGGGCGAGTTGTATTCGTTCCACTTCAAAATATAGCGGAAATCGCCGATGCCGGAGGCCGCGAGCGTCTTGATCGGGCCGGCCGAGACCGCGTTGACGCGGATGCCGTTTCCGCCGAGATCGACCGCGAGATACCGCACGCTGGCCTCCAGCGCCGCCTTGGCGACGCCCATGACGTTGTAGTGCGGCATCACCTTCTCGGCGCCGTAGTAGGTCAGCGTCAGGATCGATCCGCCATTCGTCATCAGCGGTTCGGCGCGCTTGGCGACGGCCGTCAGCGAATAGACCGAGATGTCCATGGTGCGCAGGAAATTCTCACGCGTTGTCTCGACATATCGTCCGTCGAGTTCCTCCTTGTCGGAAAACGCGATGGCGTGGACCAGGAAATCGATCCCGCCCCAGCGCTCCTTCAGGCCATCGAACACGGCGTCCACGGTCGCAAGGTCGGTGACGTCGCAATGGCCTGCGAGATGGGCGCCCAGTTCCGCAGCGAGCGGACCGACGCGCTTCTTGAAGGCGTCGCCCTGATAGGTCAGCGCGAGTTCGGCGCCCTGGTCGGCGCAGGCCTTGGCGATGCCCCAGGCTATCGAACGGTTGTTGGCGATGCCCATGATCAGGCCGCGTTTGCCGGCCATCAGACCATTTCCCGTCGCCATCGCATTCTCTCCCGGACTGACTTGCTCGCGGCACTGCCTATCGCACAGCGATCTTGCCGGGACAAGCGGACCGGTCAGCCGTGCGGCATCAGTGCGCCGTGCGGCGGGCCAGGGATTCCAGTTCGGTCCGCTGGTCCTCGGGCAGCATGATGCGGACGTGCACGTAGAGATCGCCCTCGCCGCCGGTCTTTTCCGGCAGGCCGCGGCCCTTGAGACGCAGCACCTTGTCGGAGCCGGACCATGCGGGAACCGCCACCGCGAGCCTGCCCTTCACGGTCTCTACCGGAACCTTGGCGCCAAGCACCGCATCCTTCAGGTCGACGTAGAGGTCGAGGTGAAGGTCGCGGCCCTCGATGCGGTAGCGCGGATGCGGCCGGAACCGGAGCTTGATCAGCGCGTCGCCGCCGTTCTCGCCCTGGCCCTTGAGGCGGATCGTCTGGCCGTCCTCGACGTAGCGCGGCAACTTCACGGCCAGCTTGCGGCCGCTGGGGAACATTACGTTGACATGCGCGCCGGTCGCGGCTTCCTCGAGCGAAATGTCGAGCGCCGCCGTGGTGTCGGCCGGGCGCGGCCCGGCGCGGCGATTGCCGGGGCCGGCAGCACCCGCGCCGCCACGGCCGAAGGCCTGCCCGAACAGTTCGCTGAAAATGTCCTCCGAACCGAGGCCGGCGCCGTCGGGTCCGCCGCTGCGGAATTCGAAGCGCGTGCCGCCGGCGCCCGGCCCGCGCCGGAAGCCGGAAAACGGATCGCCATGCGCCGCGCCCTCGAAGCCCTGGAAGCGCGGCTTGCCCTCGGCATCGATTTCCCCGCGGTCGAAGGCGGCGCGCTTGGTCTCGTCGCCGAGAATCTCGTAGGCTTGGTTGGCAGCGTTGAACCGCTCCTTGGCCTTCGGATCCTCCGGGTTCTGGTCCGGATGGTATTTCTTGGCGAGCTTGCGGAACGCGGACTTGATGTCCTTCGCGCTCGCGGACTTAGCCACGCCCAATGTCTCGTAGGGATCACGCATGTGAGCTGCCTGTGGTGAAAGGAACCTGGATTGCCCTCAATATGAGGATTCTAGGAAGAAATTCCAGTTTTTGCGGCGGGATTTCGCCGCAAAATGATGGATGCTCAGGTTGCCTCGAAGGCGCGGGTGAACCAGCTGCCGTCCTGCGCGAGGCAGACCTCGGCAGAATAGAGCGCCACCCCCTGAAAACTCTCGCGCGAGACCGTGAATCGGCGGCAGAGCGACGCCTCCTCGCGTCGTTCGACGATGCGGCTGATTTCGCCGCGCGACCCGGTGTCGGGATTGGCCCAGTAGAGCCGACCGTCCCGCAACGCGTCGAGATTGGCGGAGGACACCGCGTTGCGGATCGACACCTCGTCGGAAAGCCTCTCGGCATCGGGGGCGGGCGCGCGGGAGCGGGAATTTGCGGTCGCGCTCGTGGTGATGCTGGTGTCGACCGCGAGACTGTCGAGGTCGAGCCCCTTGGACGCGCAGCCCGACAGCATGACAACACCCACGGCGGCAGCAGCGAGCGAGCGGCTGGCACAGCCGAAAACCGCCCGCGGACCGTCCGAGAATGCTTGAACGCGCCGCGACAATGGGCCATCTCCTTCCCAGGCCTCACCACCTCCCCGGGAAACAATGGCGGAAACAGAGTTAACGAAGCATGACTTCACCGAAAGCGCGGAGCCGTTCCGGCTCTTCGCCGAGTGGCTGGCCGATGCCGAGAAGAGCGAGCCCAACGATCCCAACGCGGTAGCGCTGGCGACCGTCGACCCGGACGGCCTGCCCAACGTGC
>CATMOC010000375.1 GCA_950071955.1 uncultured Mesorhizobium sp.
GAGCCGAGGAAATAGTCCGGCTCGCGGACGAACTTCGGGTTCGTATCGGCGACGGACTGCCCTATGAGTGGTCTCGGGACGCCGTGTAGCTCCCGGCCGGGATCGAGCGGACGGATGAACGGGTGAATACGGAAGAGCCAACGGCGACAGCGCCCCTGCCGGGCGCACCGGCCAAGTTCACGACGGGCTCGACCCTGCGTCACGTCGTGGTCATGACGGCGACGGGCTCGATCGGCCTCATCGCCATCTTCATCGTGGATGCCCTGAACCTCTTCTACATCTCGCTTCTCGGCGTCCGGGAACTGGCAGCCGCGATCGGCTTCGCCACCACAATCATGTTCTTCACCGTCTCGGTGGCGATCGGCCTGACCATCGCGACCTCGGCGGTCGTGTCGCGGGCGCTCGGAAGGGGCAGCAGGACCGATGCCGCGGCCTTGGGCGGCGCATCGATACTCTTCATGGGGTTGGCGCTCGGCCTGATAACCGCCTGCACATGGCCGTTCCTCAACCCGTTGCTGGCCCTGCTCGGCGCCACGGGGGAGACACTTTCCCTGTCGACGCGCTTCCTGCAGATCGTGCTGCCGTCGGCGCCGCTCGTGGCGGTCGGAATGGCAACGACCGGCATCCTGCGCGGCACCGGCGACGCGCGGCGCGCCATGTACGTGACGCTGGGAAGCGGGCTTGCCGCCGCGGTCCTCGATCCCCTCTTCATATTCGGGCTGGATCTCGGCCTCGACGGGGCCGCGATATCGACCGTCCTGTCGCGCATGATCATGGTCGCCATCGGGCTGCACGGCGTGCTGAGGGTTCACCGTCTTCTGGCGATGCCCGATCTGCGGCGGCTCTCCGCGGTCGCTCGGCCCTACTTCGCGATCGGGTTGCCGGCGGTCCTGACGCAACTCGCCACGCCTGTCGGCAATGCCTATGTGACGGCGGAGATGGCACCGTTCGGCGACGACGCGGTAGCCGGCTGGGCCATCATCGGACGCATCGTGCCGGTGGCCTTCGGAGCGATCTTCGCGCTCTCCGGCGCCGTCGGCCCGATCCTCGGCCAGAATTTCGGCGCGCGGCGTTACGACCGGCTTCTGGCCGTCATGCGCGACAGCCTGATCGTCACCATGATCTACGTTTTGGCGGCGTGGCTCCTGCTCGCGCTGTTCCGCCACCATCTGGCGACGCTGTTCGGCGCGACCGCGGAAGCTCGCCAGCTGATCGTATTCTTCTGCCTGTTCGCCGCCGGCAGCTTCCTGTTCAATGGCGCGCTCTTCGTCTCCAATGCCGCCTTCAACAATCTCGGCTATCCGGGCTACTCGACCATCTTCAACTGGGGCCGCGCCACGCTCGGGACGGTCCCCTTCGTCTGGCTCGGCGCCAACCTGTACGGCGCGGTCGGAGTGGTCGGAGGCTGGGCGCTGGGAGGGGTGGTTTTCGGGATCGTTTCGGCGGTCGTCTGCTTCCGCGTCGTCGCCCGCATCGGATCGCAACCGCCATCGGGTCCACCGATTCCGGGTCCGCCCCCGTCCGCGAACTCTCCGTTCACGACCGGCAAGGCGGCGACGGCGGGTTAGCCCTTCGCCTGCCGTGAGGGGCGGGCCAGTTCGAGCTTCTCGTGTTCCAGCACGGCCGCCTCGAGGGCGCGCTTCAGGTCGTCCTTGATCGGCGCGGTATGCGCCATCACGGCCTCCATCTTCATGAAGTCGAGCACGCGGAAGCGCGAGATCGGCGGACGCAGGAAGATCGAGGGGCGACAGGTCTTCAACTGCAACGCGATGATCGACTGCATCATGAGCTGGCTCGACCCGAACACCAGGTCCAGCGTGTTCAGCGTCCGCTTGCCGTGCGGGGTCGGCACCCCGACGACGTCGATGCCGATCGTGATGTCGGCCAGTCCCTCGATCAGGTCGAAGGGAACGGGATTGTAGATGCCGCCGTCGATGAGGATGCGCCCGTCGCGGCGGACCGGACGGAATACTGCGGGGATGGCGGCGGAGGCCGCCAGCGCCGACAAGAGGTCGCCCTCCTCGAAGACGACCTGCTCGTGACGAAAGAAATCCGTGGCCGTGACCTGGAGCGGGATTTCGAGTTCATCGAAACTCGACGGGATCTGGGCCGGAAGGAACGCGCCAAGGATGCGCTCGACGTTGAACTGCGTGACGCGCAATCCCCCATCGATGAACTCGGCGAAGGTGCCCGGCCGTGCCCGCCACATCCTGGCCGCGACCTCGCCGCGACGGCTGAGGATGGAATGGGCGTAATGATGGATGTCGCGGCCGGTCATGCCGGCGGCCATGCCCGCACCCATGATCGCCCCGATCGAGGAGCCGGCGATCGCCACCGGGCGAATGCCGAGTTCGTCGAGCGCTTCGATGACATGGATGTGGGCGAGGCCGCGCGCCCCCCCGCCGCCGAACGCGACGGCGAAGGTCGGATCGCTCCGTCGGCTCTCGCCGGAGGGCGGCTGTCCGTCCATCATGTCAACCCTTGTCGAAAGACACGGTCGGTCCGACGATCATGATGGCAGGCTCCGCCGACAGCAAGCGTTTCGCGACGGCTTTCACATCTTCCAGCGTCACTGCCTCGATCAGATCGGCGCGGCGATCGATGTAGTCGATGCCGAGATCCTCGATCTGCAGCTGTACAAGCGTGCGGGCGATCGCGCTGGAGGTATCGAGATTGTTGATCGCATACGCGCCGACGACGTAATCCTTGGCGTCGCGCAGTTCCTGCTCGGTCGGGCCTTCCTCGGCCATGCGCCCGATGACGTCGCGGATGACGTCGAGCGTCTCCTGCGCGCGGTCGGCACGGGTGGACGTACCGATCATCAGCGCCGAGGAATAGTCGCGGTTCACCAGCGAGGAACCGATCCCGTAGGCCAGCCCGCGCTTCTCGCGCACCTCGTCGAAGAGCCGGGAAGAGAACGTGCCGCCACCCAGGATGTGGTTCATCAGGTAGGCTGCGAAAAACTGCGGATCGTCCCGTTCGATGCCGGGATAGGCGAGCCTGAGCGTCGCCTGCGGAATTTCGTAGGGAAGCGCGATCTGCTGGTCGAGCTTCGGCTGGACTTTCTGGACCACGCCGACGTCGGGCTCCTCCGGCAGCGATCCGAAGACGCGGTCGAGTTCCGTCTTCAGCGTCTCGGGATCGATCGCGCCCACGACGCTGACCACGAGATTGCCGCGCGCGAAAAGGTCCTCGTGCAGCTTCTGGAGGTCCTGCTGCGTGATCGTGGCCAGGGTCTCGGGCGTGCCTTCGTCCTGGCGCGAATACGGATGGTCGCCATAGATCGCGTTGGCCCAGGCGATGGACGCCTCCGTCTCCGGATCGTTCGCGCGCGCCTGGATGCCGGCCACGATCTGGGCGCGGATGCGTGCAAGCGGCTCGTCGTCGAAGCGCGGCCTGTTGACGGCCAGTTCCAGCAGTCGGAAGGCTTCTTCGCGGTCTTCGGCGAGCATGCGCATCGAACCGTAAAACGCGTCGGGGCCGGCATCGAACGACATCTCGGCCCCGCTCTGGTCAAGTTCCTCCTGGAACTCGGCTCGGCCGAGATCTCCCGCACCCTCGTCGAAAAGCCCACTCATCAGTTGCGCCAGGCCTTCCTTGCCGACGGGATCCTGCGTGCTGCCGCCCTCGAAGGCGAAGCGGATCGAGATGATGGGAACGGTGTAGTCCTCGACCAGCCAGGCGGTGATGCCCTTGTCGCTGGTGACTTCCTGGATGTCGACGGCGGCCTGCGCGGGCGTAACCGCCGGCAGGAACGCGAGGCTGAAGCCGATGACCGAGGCGAAGATTGCTTTCATTGGTCTTTCCATGAGGCGGCCGGGCTGGCGAAGCGTCCTGTTCACGAGCGTTCTCCTTCGACCGGCAGCAGGTATCCCGTCACCGACCGGCTCTGGTCCAGGTAGCGGCGCGCGACGTCCTGCACCTGTTCGGCGGTGACCGCCTCGATGCGGTCGGGCCATTCGTCGATGTCCTTGATGGTACCGCCCGTGGTCAGCGTCGAGCCGTAGATGCGGGCCATGCCGCTCTGGCTGTCGCGGGCGAAGATCAGGCTGCGCACGTAGCGCTTCTTGGCCTGCTCGAGCTCTTCCGGGGTGACGCCATCGGCAATGATGCGGGCGATTTCGTCATCCATGGCCTTTTCGACGTCGTCGATCGTCGCCGTGCCGCGCGGGGACGCGTAGATCTGGAACGACGTCGCGTCGAGCGCATCGGACTGGTAGTAGGCGCCGACGCCCGACGCGATGCCCTCTTTCACGACCAGCGCCTCATAGGCCCGGCTGCGCGGCCCGCCGCCGAGTATCTCCGACAGGAGGTCGAGCGCTTCTGCCTCGCCGGGCTCGGCGGTGGTATAGGAAGGCACGACCCACGCCTTGCGGACGCTGGGAACGCTGACGCGCGGATCGGACATGGTGACCGTGCGCTTCGTGTTCTGCTCCGGCTCCGTCGGGCGCACACGCGGCGGAAGCTCGGGGCCGCGCGGCACCTCGCCGTAGGTCGCCTCGGCCAGCCGCTTCACTTCTTCGGCATCGACATCGCCACCGATCCGATTCCTGTGCGTCCGGGCTGTCACTACCAGATCGGTGGCCTCAAGGTGGATCGCGAGGGACGCACCTCCGT
>CATMOC010000376.1 GCA_950071955.1 uncultured Mesorhizobium sp.
CTGCTGATGGGCAAATACGGGCGCAAGACCGAGGGCGCCTGGTCGCTCGAAACGGTCTACGCCCTGTTCCCGATCCTGAAGGAGCGCCGCGGCAGCCCCGGCACGGCGCTCTCGGGCGGGCAGCAGCAGATGGTGGCGATCGGCCGGGCGCTGATGTCAAACCCGCGCGTGCTTCTGTGCGACGAGATCAGCCTCGGGCTGGCGCCGGTCGTCATCCGCGACATCTACGCCGCCTTCCCGAAGATCAAGGCGGCGGGCGCCTCGCTCGTCATCGTCGAGCAGGACATCGGACAGGCGCTCAAGGTCGCCGACCGCGTCTACTGCATGATGGAGGGCCGCGTGACGCTCAGCGGGCGCCCGACCGAGCTCGACCGCCAGCGCATCCACACCGCCTATTTCGGGGCAGCGGCATGATCTGGGTCGACACGATCGTGCAGGGGATTCTGCTGGGCGGGCTCTACGCTCTCTTCGCGGCGGGGCTGAGCCTCGTCTTCGGCGTCATGCGGCTGGTCAACCTCGCCCATGGCGACCTGATCGTTCTCGGCGCGTTCCTGATCCTCGTCCTGGTGACCGCACTTGGGCTCAACCCCTTCATCGCGGCGGCGGTGGCCCTGCCGGTAATGTTCGGACTCGGATGGCTCTTGCAGTACCACGTGCTCAACCGCACGCTCGGTGACGACATCCTGCCGCCGCTGCTCGTCACCTTCGGCCTGTCGATCGTCATCCAGAACGCGCTTCTGGAGAGCTTTTCGGCGGACAGCCGGCGCATCCCGGCCGGCGCGCTGGAAACCGCCTCGATCAGCCTCGGCCCGATCGCGGTCGGCGTGATGCCGCTCCTGACCTTCGTCTCGGCCGTCGGGGTGATCCTCGGCCTCAATCTCCTCTTCTACCGTACCGAACTCGGCCGCGCCTTCCGCGCCACGTCCGACGACGCGGTAACGGCGGGGTTGATGGGCGTCGATCCGAAGCGGCTCTTCGCCACCGCGACGGGGCTCGCGATGATCGTGGTCACCATCGCAGCGCTCTATCTCGGCACCCGGTCCAATTTCGATCCGACGATCGGACCGGCGCGGCTGATCTACGCCTTCGAGGCGGTCATCATCGGCGGGCTCGGCTCCTTCTGGGGCACGCTGGCGGGCGGGATTATCATCGGCGTCGCGCAAACGCTCGGCGCCGCGATCAATCCCGAATGGCAGATCTTGGCCGGCCACGTCGCCTTCCTCGTCGTGCTGCTCGCAAGGCCGCGCGGTCTGTTCCCCCGCGCGACGGACTGAGGCGGCGATGAGCGCAGGCGCAAGATCCTCCTGGACGGTGCAGACGCGAACACGCGCGGCGACCGTGTTCGCGGTCGTCGCGGTCATCATACTTGCCGTCGCCATTGCCGCGCCGCTCTTCGTCTCGCGCGGAACGCTGCAGGACCTGTTTTTCATCCTCACCATGCTTGTGCTCGCGCAGAACTGGAACCTGCTCGCCGGTTATGCCGGCCTTGTCTCGGTCGGGCAGCAGGCCTTCGTCGGCTTCGGCGCCTATGCGATGTTTGCCTGTGTCAGCCTTTGGGGGCTGGACCCGGTCAGCGCGATCCTCGTTGGCGGTATCGCCGCGGCGCTTCTTTCGATCGCCACCGGCTTCTTCGTCTTCCGGCTCTACGGCGCCTATTTCGCCATCGGGACCTGGGTGGTGGCGGAGGTCGTCCGGCTGGTGCTCGCGCAATGGCGCGCGCTCGGCGGGGGCACGGGCACCTCGCTGCCGAATACGGCGATCCGCGACTTCGGTCCGGTCGAATGGATCTCGGACGCCTTCGGCGTCCGTTCCTCGCAGGCCGCCGACATCCTGACCTACTGGCTGGCGCTGGTGCTGGTCTGCGCCACGATCGGTTTCATCTACTGGCTGCTGCGGTCCCGGCAGGGGCTCGGACTGGCGGCCGTGCGCGATAACCAGGAAGCGGCCCGTTCGGTCGGCGTCGACGCGCGGAGGATCAAGTGGATCGTCTACGTGGCCGTCGCCTTCGCGACGGGGCTCGCCGGTGCGTTGATCTACGTCCAGAAGGCCCGCATCTCGCCGGACGCGGCCTTCTCGGTCATCGACTGGACGGCCTACGTCATCTTCATTGTCGTCATCGGCGGTATCGGCACGCTGGAAGGACCGATCGTGGGCGTCATCGTGTTCTTCATCCTGCAGAAGACGCTCGCCGATTTCGGTTCATGGTATCTGCTGGTGCTGGGCCTGATCGGCATTGCCGTCATGCTGTTCGCGCCGAAGGGGCTGTGGGGCCTCTTCAGCGACCGCACCGGCATCCAGTTCTTTCCGGTCCGCCGCATCCTGAAGGGCGGGCCGACTTTCGACAAACCAGGCACGAGGGGAGGGCCGCATGGCTGACATCACCACCGACGTACTCATCATCGGCACAGGGCCGGCCGGCTCGGCCACCGCCGCGCTGCTCTCGACCTATGGGGTGGAGAACATGGTCATCAACCGCTACCGCTGGCTCGCCAACACGCCGCGCGCGCACATCACCAACCAGCGGGCAATGGAGGTGCTGCGCGACCTCGGCCGCGCGGTCGAGGACGAGGTCTACCTCTACGGCACGGAGCAGGACCTGATGGGCGAGAACGTGTTCTGCACGTCGCTGGCAGGCGAGGAGATCGGGCGCATGCGCAGCTGGGGCAAGCATCCGCTGTCGCGCGCCGAGCACCTGCTCTCCTCGCCGACCCACATGAACGATTGCCCGCAGACCTACATGGAGCCGGTGCTCTTCAAGACTGCGTGCTCGCGCGGGACGCAGGCGCGCATGTCGACCGAGTATCTCCGCCACGAACAGGATGCCGACGGCGTCACCACCACCTGCCTCGACCGCCTGACCGGCAAGGAGATCACTATCCGCTCGAAATACATGGTCGGCGCGGACGGCGGCAACTCCAAGGTCGCGGAGCACGCAGGGCTGGAGTTCGAAGGCAAGATGGGCGTCGGCGGCTCGATGAACATCCTGTTCAAGGCCGACCTGTCGAAGTACGTCGCCCACCGGCCATCGGTGCTCTACTGGGTGCTGCAGCCGGGATCGAACGTCGGCGGCATCGGCATGGGACTGGTCCGCATGATCCGGCCCTGGAACGAGTGGCTGATCGTCTGGGGCTACGATATAAACGGACCCGAGCCGGAGGTGGACGAGGCCTTCGCGAAGAAGGTCGCGCGGGATCTCGTCGGCGATCCCGATCTCGACGTCGAGATCACCTCCGTCTCGACCTGGACGGTCAACAACATGTACGCGACGACGCTCTCCAGCGGACGAGTGTTCTGCATGGGCGATGCGATCCACCGGCACCCGCCATCGAACGGGCTCGGCTCCAATACGTCCATCCAGGACGCCTTCAATCTCGCCTGGAAGCTCGCCATGGTCATAAGGGGACAGGCGGGAACACGTCTGCTCGACAGCTATCAGGTCGAGCGCGCGCCGATCGCCAAGCAGATCGTCACCCGCGCCAACAAGTCGATCGAGGAGTTCGGGCCGATCTTCAAGGGGCTCGGGCTGCTGGATTCGATCGACCCGGTGAAGATGCAGCAGAACATGGACGCGCGCTGCGACGACACGGGCGATGCCGAGGCCCAGCGCACCGCCATCCGCGAGGCGATCGCCTTCAAGGTCTACGAATTCGACGCGCATGGCGTCGAGATGAACCAGCGCTACCGGTCGGATGCGGTCGTGACCGACGGGCAGGCCGAGCCGCCGTTCCAGAAGGACGCCGAACTGCACTACCAGCCCACGACGTGGCCCGGTGCACGGCTGCCGCACGTCTGGGTCTTCGGTCCGAACGGCGAGAAGGTTTCCACGCTCGACCTCGCGGGGCACGGACGTTTCTCCATCCTGACTGGCATCGGCGGCAACAGCTGGAACGAGGCGGCACGAACCGTCGGCGAGGAACTCGGGATCGGCGACGTGGTCTTTACCAGCGACATCGGCCGGCTTTTCACGGTCGTCGTGCTGATCCTGTTCGCGCTGCCGGGCAGGTTGCGCAGCAGGTTCCCGTTCGTGCGGCAGTACAACGTGTTCGGCAAGGTGACCCCGGTCGCCCCCGCCGAGCCGGCCGCGCCGCGCCGTGGCCGGGTTCGTTGAATATGCGGGTCTCGCCGCCGTGCTCGGCGACGATCTGGTGGACCATCGGGAGGCCGAGACCGTTGCCGTTGGGTTTCGAGGTGTAGTAGAGGTCGAACACGCGGGCCAGTAACTCGTCGGGGACGCCAGGGCCGTCGTCGGTGACGGTCAGGATATCGGAGACCGCATCGACGAGAAGGCCGAAAAGCTGCTGGTCGACACGCACCACGATGATGACCGAACGGGCGGTCGGATTGGTGCGCTGGAAGCCCAGGCGGGCCGCCAGATCGACGATCGGCAGGACCGCGCCGCGCAGATTGATGACACCGTTCACATAGGACGGCGCGTGCGGCAGCGGCGTTGCCGGCGTCCAGCCGCGAATTTCGCGCACGGACATGATGTCGACGCAGAATTCCTGGTCGCCGATCCGGAAAGCGATGAGTTCGCGTCGCTGGGCGACGCCTGGGGTCACGGTGTCAGTCATGGTCAAACCGCCATTCGCTTCTCGATACGGGGAGCCTTG
>CATMOC010000377.1 GCA_950071955.1 uncultured Mesorhizobium sp.
GGGCTCAGACGCGATCCTGTCGCAATGGCGCTACGAGGAGGAGGCTTCGGCGGAGTTTTCGGCGCGCGACCGCTCGGCCATCTATGGCGGCTTCCATCTCTACTTGAAGCGGGACTAGCGCGGTGAGCGGCTCCGCCTCGAAACGCCTGGAGAATCATGCCGAGCTGATGGACGGGGTCTACCGGGTCCAGCGCCATTTCTACGACGCGACCCGCAAATACTACCTGCTCGGCCGCGACCGCATGATCGCCGGTCTCGACGTGCCGCCGGGAGGGACCGTGCTCGAACTCGGCTGCGGCACCGGCCGCAACATCGTGCTGGCCGCGCGGCACTACCCGCAGGCGCGCTATTTCGGTCTCGACATCTCGGCCGAGATGCTGATCTCGGCCCGCAAGGCCGTCGAGCGCGAGGGCATATCGGGGAAGGTCGTCCTGGAGCGCGGCGACGCGACGGCCTTCGACGCGCAGGCTTTGTTCGGGAGAGCCTCCTTTGACCGCGTCTTCGTCTCCTACGCGCTGTCGATGATCCCCGGCTGGGAAAAGACGATCGCCCTCGGCCTGGAAGCGCTGGCATCCGGCGGCTCGCTCCACGTCGTCGACTTCGGAGGCCAGGACCGCCTTCCCGGCTGGTTCCGCGGCGGCCTGCGCGCGTGGCTCACCAAATTCCACGTCGCCCCGCGTGACGAACTGCGCGAACTGCTTGAATCGGAAGCGCAAAGGACCGGCGCAAGCCTCGAATTCGAATCGCTTTTCCGAGGCTATGCCGTCCACGCGGTGATGCGGCGCTGACCGTTACTCCACCGCTTCTACGAGCGCCTGCACCAGAGCCTGCGGCTTGTAGCCCAGCTTCGAGGGTGTCAGTCCCAGCCGCACCACGACCAGGTTCTGCGACGGGATCATGGTGATGGTCTGTCCATCGTGGCCGATCGCCCAGAAGGCATCGTCGGGCAGCGTGAAGCCGGCATCGGACTCCTCGCCCTCAGGCGTCCCGCCGCGCGGCCCGTGCAGCCAGAGCTGCCCCTGCCCGTATTCGCCGTCGGAGGCAGGGACAGGCCGTCGCATCCAGTCGACGAAGCCGCCGGGCAGGATCTGGCGGCCGTCCCACTCCCCGTCCCCCAGCAGGAACTGGCCGAACCTCGCCCAGTCGCGGGCGCTGGCGTAGAGATAGGACGAGCCGACGAACGTGCCCGACGCGTCCACCTCAAGCACCGCGCTTTCCATGCCGAGCGGATCGAAGAGCGCCTCGCGCGGATAGTCCAGCGCATTTTGCGGTTCCCCGATCGCGTCCTGCCAGATGCGCGAGATCATAACCGCCGTGCCGCTGGAATAGTTGAACGCCGCTCCCGGCTCAGCCGTCAGCGGCTTCGACGCGGCGAATGCGGCCATGTCGGGTTCGAGATAGAGCATACGCGTCACGTCGGTGACGTCGCCGTAGTCCTCGTTGAACTCCAGCCCGCTCGCCATGCCGAGCATGTCGGCGAGGCTGATCGCGGCGCGCTCGTCGTCCCAGCGCTCGAAGAGTTCCTGCTGGTCGGTCGCGAGCAGCCCTTCCTGCACCAGCGTGCCGACGATCGCCGCGTTCACCGTCTTGGTCATCGACCAGCCGAGAAGCGGCGTGGCGGCCGAGAAGCCCTCGCCGTAGCGCTCGCCCACGATGCGCCCGTCATGCACGACAACGACCGCTCGCATGCCGGGCCCCGTGAGTTCGGCGTCGTCGAGGATGGCGGCGATCTTGGTATCGGTGGAGGGTTCCACCAGGTCGCCCTGAGGCCAGGGCGACTGCCGCGCCGTTACCGAGCCGGGCGTGGCCGAGATGTCTTCGATAACCGAACCGGCCGGAACGCTGGCGCAGCCCAGCCCCGCGCGATCGATCGCCCTGCTCTCGCCGAAGATGCCGAGAAGCGCGGCCGAGACCACGCCTTCGGACACGTCGACGTCGACGTCGATATATCCAAGCAACCAATGCCCCGGCGCCTGCACGTCGACGGCGAGCACCTGCTCCGGATCGCGCCCGGCGATGAAGACGCTCGAACACACGATCTTGGCCGTGTAGCCCGTGCCGACGCGGATCAGATCCGGCGGGGCGAAATAGAGCCAGCCGGCAGCCGCCACCACCGCGAGCACCACGAGGATGACCAGCCACTTCAGGATGCCGATGACGATACGCATTTGAACCTGGCCGCCCCTGCCCTATTGTTGCGCTGCGGTCTTCAAATCGCCGCCATTGCCCATTTTCGGTGTGGCGGACTTTCGGGCGGAAGCCGGGGAAATGCAACCGCCAAGCGCGGGCGACCGGATGCCGGTGCGTGACTTGCGGTGACCGGCTGTTAACCGTTCGTTTTCCATGCTCTCCCTCCGGTCGAAGGCGATTCGGGGCAACGAGGCGGAGGCAGAAGAATGCGCCGATGGGCGGCAGTAGCACTTGCCCTGGTGGTTGCGGGGTGCACCTCGACGGGGCTCGATCTCGCCGAGATCGCCCCGACGTCCGCTCCTGGCGACATCGTGCTCAACCCGCGATACGGCGACCGCGATCCGCATGACTGGGGCGCTCGGACGCCGACGAGCTATCCGGTGCACGGCACCGACGTCGCCAAGTACCAGACGGAAGTCGATTGGGCACAGGCCAGAGCCAGCGGCATCTCCTTCGCCTTCATCAAGGCGACCGAAGGCGGCGACCGCGTCGACGACTACTTCCATCGCAACTGGAATGCCGCAAAGGTCGCTGGCGTCGCCCGCGGCGCCTACCACTTCTATTACTTCTGCCGCCCGGCGATCGAGCAGGCGCGATGGTTCATCCAGCACGTGCCGCGCGACAAGACGGCACTTCCGCCCGTGCTCGACATGGAATGGAACCACCTGTCGCCGAGTTGCAAGCTGCGGCCGCCGGCCGCGACCGTGCAGGCCGAGATGAAGGTGTTCCTCGACGCCGTCGAGAAGCACTACGGCAAGAAGCCGATCATCTACACCTCGATCGATTTCTGGGAGGACAACCGGCTCTGGGAGTTCAAGGGCTATCCCTGGTGGCTGCGCTCGGTCGCCGGGCATCCGGACACGAAATACGGGAAGCAGTCCTTCCTGTTCTGGCAGTACACAGGCACCGGCATCGTTCCCGGCATCCGCGGTGACGCCGACATCAACGTCTTCAACGGCAGCGCCGCTTCCTGGCGCAAATGGCTGAAGGCCAACGCGAGCTGACGTCCGGCGGCGTCATACCTGCGTTCAGAGCCTGTCGAAGCCGTCCTTGTCGCGCGGGAGCAGGATGAGCGCGGTGGCGAGGAAGGCAAAACCGAAGGTGACGCCGAAGGACATGGCCAGGATGGCAAGCGCCGCGGCCCGCTGGTCCGAGTGCATGACGAGTTCTCCGAACCCCCGGACGTTGAACCAGATCAGCCCCGCGGCGACGAGCCAGCCGATCAGTATTCCCGTGAGGGAATTGACGATCACGAAGCGTATCAGCTTGGGCATCGGGTTATACCCTCCTCCGGCCCGTTCCCGGCTCAGGCCATCGTTTCCAGGCTAGCAAAGCTTTCGGGCTGCGTCCCCTCGTCAAATGGACGCGACACTTCCACGAAGGTGTCCGGGTAGAAGCCGTTGAAGCGGGATCTGAGCGCGAGAGAATAGGCCCCGATGTGGCCGATCTCGATCCAGTCGCCCGTGTCCACCGTCTCCGGCAGCCAGAAGGGCCGCGACAGGATGTCGACGGAATCGCAGGTGGCGCCGCAGACCTTGAACGGCACGATCTTGCTCCGGTCGCCATTGCGGCTGCGGATCGCGGGATCGGGAATGAAGCGCGCCGGCAGCGTGATCTTGCCGGTCCAGGAATCCGACAGCGACGACCATATGCCGTCGTTGATGTAGATGCGCCGCCCCTTGCGCAGGAGCACCCGCACGATCAGCGAGAAGGCATGCGCGCAGATCACGCGGCCCGGCTCCGCCACCAGCGGCATGTCGCCGAAGCCCCATTCCACGATGTCGCCGCGCAGGCGCGACATCAGTTGCCCGAGCGAGGGCATTTCCGGCGCCTTGCGGTTCGGGTCGTGGCCGTACTCGGCCGGGAACCCGCCGCCGACGTCGAGACCGGCCAGGGGCACCGCGGCCCGGTTCCTCACCCAGTCTGCCGTGCGTAGCGCCCTCTCATAGGTGTCGGGATCGGAAATCTGGCTGCCGACGTGGAAACAGATGCCGACCCGGTAGCCGTTGCGGTGCAGCCGCTGCAGGAGTTCGACCGCATGCGCCGGTCCCGCGCCGAATTTCTTCGACAGTTCGTAGGCGGCACTCCCCTTGGTCTGGATGCGTACGAAGACCGCGATGGTGCCCGGATCGATATCGAGCGCCTGCACCACGCGCGCGAGCTTCGTCACCTCGTCCTCGTGATCGATGGCGATGGTGCGGATGCCGTAGGTCTCGAGCGCCAGCCTGATGTCGGACTGCGCCTTGACCGGGTGCATGTAGAGCATCTCCGCCTCCGGCGCGACGGACCGCACCGCCTCGAATTCGGCCGGGGAGGCCACGTCGAACGCGGTGACACCCGCCTCCGACAGCGTCTTCAGCACCATCGTTTCGCCGTTGGTCTTGACCGCATACGCAGTCTTGCCCGGAAACATCTC
>CATMOC010000378.1 GCA_950071955.1 uncultured Mesorhizobium sp.
CGCCTTGGAACTTCCCCTCCTCCATGCTTGCCCGCAAGATAGGCCCGGCGATCGCCGCCGGCTGCACGACGGTGGTCAAGCCCGCCTCGCAGACGCCCTATTCCGGCCTCGCCTGGGGGCTTCTGTGCGAGGAAGCCGGCATTCCGGCGGGCGTGGTCAACATCGTCACCGGCTCCGCGAGCGAGATCGGCGACGAGATCTGCGCCAATCCGCTGGTCAAGAAGATCACCTTCACCGGCTCGACCGAGGTCGGCAAGATCCTGATCGAGAAGTCCGCCGCGACAGTGAAGAAGGTCTCGATGGAACTCGGCGGCAACGCGCCGTTCCTGGTTTTCGACGATGCCGACATCGGCCGCGCGGTCGAAGGCGCGATGGTCGCAAAATACCGGAACTCCGGCCAGACCTGCGTTTGCACCAACCGCTTCTTCGTCCAGGCGGGTATCCACGACAGGTTCGTCGAGAAGCTGGCCGAAGCCTCGGACAAGCTCAAGGTCGGGTCGGGACTGGATGACGGCGTGCAGCAGGGTCCGCTGATCGACGACAAGGCGGTCGAGAAGGTCGAGGAACTGATCGGTGACGCGACCGCCAAGGGCGGCCGGATCGTCACCGGCGGCAAGCGCCATGACCTCGGCGGCTCCTTCTTCCAGCCGACCGTGATTTCCGGCGCCACGCCCGATATGCGCTTCATGAAGGAAGAAATCTTCGGCCCCGTGGCTCCGGTCTTCAAGTTCGAGACCGAGGAAGAAGCCGTCGCGCTCGCCAACGACACAGAATACGGCCTCGCCTGCTACTTTTACACCTCCGATCTCGGTCGCGCCTTCCGCGTCATGGAAGGTCTGAAATACGGCATGGTCGGCGTCAACGAAGGGCTGATCACCACGCCGGAGGCGCCGTTCGGCGGCGTGAAGGAGTCCGGTCTCGGCCGCGAGGGCGGGCACCAGGGTATCGAGGATTATCTCGACACGAAATACGTCTGCATCGGCGGCCTCGGCCTCTAGCCGGCAGCGAAACTGATCCAGGGCGACGCGCCACAAGGCCGTGCCGGTTTGACGGGAGCGCCATATGGCGGATGCCGAGGAATTCGGGACGACGGCGGAAGGCGAAGCGGTCCATCGCCTCGAGATCAGGGGCGGCGGCCTGACGGCGCGCATCCTCACCTGGGGCGCCGTCGTCCAGGACCTGCGGCTGGCCGAGCACGACGCGCCACTGGTCCTCGGCTTCGAGAGTTTCGGGGATTATCCCGCCTTCTCGTCCTATTTCGGCGCGATCGCCGGCCGCTACGCCAACCGTATTTCCGGCGGCCGCTTCACGATCGAGGGGCAGCGCTTCCAGACCGATACCAACTTCATCGGCAAGCATACGCTGCACGGCGGATCAAAGAGCACGGGCAAGCGCGTCTGGAGGCTGGACAAGGTTGGTTCCGACTTCGTCACCCTGGCGCTGCGCGACCCGGACGGCTGGATGGGGTTTCCCGGAACGCTCGACATCCTATGCACCTATCGCCTGAAGCTGCCGGGGACGCTGTCGGTCGAACTCAGTGCGATCACCGATCAGCCGACGCTCTGCAATCTCGCCCACCATTCCTATTTCAACCTGAACGACGGCGGGATGAACGACATCCTGGGCCACCGCATGATGATCCCCGCGCAGGCCTATCTGCCGGTGGACGGCGAGTTGATTCCGACGGGCGTCGTGCAGCCTGTCGAGGGAACGGCGTTCGACTTCCTGTTGCCGCGTCCGATTGGCCTGCCGTTCGACGGCAAGCACGTCGACTACGACCACAATTTCTGCCTGTCGGCGTCGCGCGGCCCGCTCAAGCAGATGGCCTGGGCGCAGGGCACCAATTCGGGCGTCGAGATGGAAGTCTGGTCGACGGAGCCGGGCCTGCAGTTCTACGACGGCCACAAGGTGGCGCGCGAGAAGCCCGGGCTCGGCGGTCGTGTCTACAAGGCCAATGCCGGTTTCGCTCTTGAGCCGCAGATCTGGCCGGATTCACCGAACCGGCCCTATTTCCCCCAGGCGCTTTTGTGGCCCGGCGACCGCTACCGGCAGGTAACGGAGTATCGCTTCAGGCTGCCGTGACAGGCGCGTCGAACGCCCCCCGCAGGACCGGAACGGGCGCGAGCGCGCCGCGTACCTGCACGACCGCGGCCGCGACCCGGTGGGCTCGCCGCACCGCATCGGCAGGGGCATCCCCGGCAAGGCGCGCCGCGAGATAGGCACCGTTGAAACTGTCGCCCGCCCCGGTCGTATCGATCGGGTTCGGCACGTGGACGGCGGCGATCGTTTCCGTCGCGCCTGCGCGGACCGACAGGGCGGGCTCGGATCCGTTCTTGATGGCGATCTCGGTGACGCCGGCCTTGCGCAACCGCTCGGCCGATTCCTCGGGGGTCAGGTCGCCGTAGAGCGCCTGTTCGTCGGGGAAGGTCGGCAGAGCGATGTCGCAGACCGCGAGTGCCTCGGCCACCGCTTGCCGGGCCGCATCGGCCGAGGGCCAGAGGCGGGGGCGGTAGTTCGGGTCGAAGGCGATCGTGGCGCCGTCCCGTCGCGCCGCGGCAATGGCAGTGAGCAGCGTCGCGCAGGCGTCCTCCGGAAGGATCGCCAGCGTGATGCCCGAAAAGTAGACTAGGGCGCGGCCCTCCAGGCTGGCTGCGAGCGCGTCGGGATCGTCGGCGAGGCGCCGCGCCGCCGCGTCAGAGCGCCAGTAGGTAAACGAGCGCTCCGCGCCGTCGAGCGTGATGGCATAGAGGCCCGGACGCGCGCCGGGAATCACCGGGCTGGACGCAATGCCGATCCCGTGCGCGTGCAGGAAGGCGATCTGTCGGTCCGAGAACGGATCGTCGCCGAAGGCGGAGACGTAGTCGGTCGATCGCGCTTTTTCGGTCAGGGCGCGGATCGCCCAGAGCGTGTTGAACGTGTCGCCGGCAAAGCCCATGCGCCAGGTCTCTTCGCCCGCGCACGAGAGCTCGAGCATGCACTCGCCGATCGATGCGACACCAGTTCCCGACATGTGATCTCCTCTCTGGTGGATTTGGTCTATACCGGAAGCGGGTCGCGCGCGAGGGGAGCGTCGGCACGGGATTTTACGCTTGACCTACCCGGAACTGGAAGGTCTAGCAGACGAAATGCGGCCCCGGACGGTGGCCCCAGACGCGAAGATTACAGGCGGAGGAGCTTCTTGATCATTCGCAATAGGGTGGAAGAGGTTCTTTGATAGGGAAGAGCATGCTTGCGAACCTTTCCCTCGGCGCCTTCGTCATCTCGCTTACCGTGGTGATCCACACCTGGGGTCTGATCGCGATCACGCATGTGACGGCGCAACTGACGGCCCGCTTCCGGACGCATGGACGGCGCAGCCGAATCTTTGCGATGGTGACGACCGTGATCGGCATATTCTGCGTCATCACCGTCGAAGTGTGGCTATGGGCGGCCTTCCACTACGCGCTGGGTGTGGTCGGCGATTTCGAGACAGCTCTCTATTTCTCGACCGTCTCCTTCTCGACGCTCGGCTACGGCGATGTCATCCCCGCGGTCGAATGGAGGCTGTTCGCGGCGCTCGAAGGGGTGGACGGCTTCCTGCTCATCGGCTGGTCGACGGCCTACCTGATCGCGGCCGGCATCCGCGTCGGGCCGTTTCGCAGCGGCGAGCATTTCTGAGGAGTCAGCGGCTCGCGCGCGGCCAGCTGTCCTTCACCGTCTCCATGGCGACGAAGGTCGAGGTCTGGGAGACGTGCGGCAGCGCCGAGATCTTCTCGCCGAGCACGCGGCGGTAGTTCGCAATGTCGGTCGTGCGCACCTTCAGGAGATAGTCGAAGCTCGACGCGATCATGTGGCACTGCTCCACCTCCGGTACCGCGAGTACGGCACGGTTGAAAGCATCGAGCGCGGCCGACCGGGTATCCGACAGTTTTACCTGCACGAATGCGACATGGCCTTCGCCCATCTTCTCGCGGTCGACCATGGCGGCATAGCCGCGGATGTAACCGTCCGCCTCCAGGCGCTTCACACGGGCCTGCACCGGCGTCTTGGACAGCCCCACCTTCTGCGCCAGTTCGGACATGGACAGACGGCCCTCGCGCGACAGGACGGCGAGGATGTTGCGGTCGATGCGGTCCAGCGCGTCTGCCAATCCAGAAAATCCGATCCAAACGATCTGAAAGTCCGTTTTTCTTTGGCACGCACGGCCTGTGAAGTGCAACAGAACGGTCCATATGTGCCGCCCCGGCGGTGTTAATCAGGAGACCTGCGCCCGGCTTGACGCTCCTCGTCCCGCCGCGCCAAATCGGTGTCGTTCCTGCAAGGATTTCGCCATGCCGTCTCTTGCCAGCCTCCGCGATGCGATCCGTGCCAACACTCTTCGCGACGAGGACGAAACGCTTCGCCGCCTGGTGGAGGAGGCGAACCTCTCGGGCGACGAGCGCGCGAACATCTCCGCGCGTGCCGAGGGGCTGGTGCGGACGGTGCGCAAATCCTCCGACCCGCACCTGATGGAGGTGTTCCTGTCCGAATACGGACTGTCGACGCAGGAAGGCGTGGCGCTGATGTGCCTGGCGGAGGCGCTGCTGCGGGTGCCGGATGCCGAGACC
>CATMOC010000379.1 GCA_950071955.1 uncultured Mesorhizobium sp.
TTGGTGACGAGGCTGCGGCCGGCAGTCAGTTCCAAGATTCGGCCGAGCAGATAAGGCGTGACCTCCTTGCCTGAGACGCCCTTCGCCGCCGCATCGGCCTGCGCCGTTGCGATGAAGCCCGCCATTTCCGCTTCCGGGATTTCATTGTCGGCCGGCACGGGATTGGCGATCAGCATGCCGCCGCCGATCCGCAGGTCGCGCCGGGCGGACTGGAAGCGGGCGATGGCCTGCGGGCTGTCGAGGCGCAAAGGCGCGCGAAATTTTGAGCGGCTCGACCAGAATGCCGGCATCACGTCGGTACCGTAGCCGACGACAGGAACGCCTTTCGTCTCAAGCACTTCCAGCGTCTTTTCGATGTCGAGGATGGCCTTGGCGCCGGCCGAAACCACGATGACGGGCGTGCGGGCGAGTTCGTCGAGATCGGCCGAGACGTCGAAACTCGTCTCCGCGCCTTTGTGCACGCCGCCGATGCCGCCGGTGGCGAACACCTCGATGCCGGAGAGCGCCGCCGCGATCATCGTGGCGGCCACCGTCGTGCCGCCCGTGCGCCGCTCCGCGATCGCATAGGCGAGATCCGCCCGCGACAGCTTCAGCGCGCCGGCTTCTTTCGCCAGCGCCTCGCGTTCTCCGTCGGACAGGCCGATCTTCAACCGCCCTCCGATCACCGCGATCGTCGCCGGCACGGCGCCTTCCTCGCGGACGATCTCCTCCACTCGCGCGGCCATGGCGGCGTTCTGCGGATAGGGCATGCCGTGGGTGATGATGGTGCTTTCCAGCGCCACGACGGGCCTGCGGTCGCGTAGCGCCGCCACGACGGGTTCGAAGATGTCCAGGCGGGGTCGTGCCGATTCCGGTATCATGCGCGTCTCATGCCATCGCCCGCATCTCGGGAACAAGGGCGAGCGCGTCGGAAAAGGCTGGTTCGGAATGGACCGGCACGGACTGCGCGGATTCGATGCATAGCTTCGCGGCGGCGAGGCCGTGGCGGACGGCTTCGGGGAAGTGGGCCCCGGACAGCATCGAAACGATCGCCGTCCCCGCCAGCGCGTCGCCGGCTCCGGTCACGTCGACGATCCGGTCGGGTTCGGGCGGATCGATCGCATGGATCCGGTCGCCATCATAGGCGATGATCGCCCCCGCACCGGCCGTGACGACGGCGCGTTCCAGCCCGGCTCTGCGAAGATCGGCCACCATGGTCTCGGGACGCGCGTCGGAACGCCCGCCGGTCAGCGCTGCCGCTTCGCGCCGGTTGAGGAACAGGCAGGCGAGCGCCGGCAGGACCGGTTTCAGGCGCCCCACCTTGGCCGGCGATATGGCGATGGCGAAGAGCGGCTTGCCGGCTGCGGCTCCCGCGAGCTTCGCCAGCGCCGCTTCCGGAAGGTTGGCGTCGCACAGGATTGCTCCGGCCTGGCCGATGGCATCGCGCGTCCGGCTGCGCAACAATTGTCTCGCGAACGCCATCTCGTAGAGCGACATGTCGGCAAGCCCGGCCAGCAGTTCTCCCTCGCGATCGAGAAGCGCCGTGTAGCTCGGCGTCGAGCGGTCGAGGAAGACCGCGGAAAGATCGTCAATGCCGGCCTCGGCGATGGCCCGCGCCACCGCCTCGCCCGCGCCGTCGCCGCCGCGCACCGAAAGAAGCGCCGCGTGTCCGCCGCGGCGCACGACGTTTCGCAACGCATTGAAGACCCCGCCGCCGACCTCCTCGCGCATGGTGCCGGGATTGGAGGCGCCGGGCACGAACATGCCGGACACCTGGCCGCGCCGGTCGACATGTGCGCCGCCGATCCCAAGAAGGTGGATGTTACCCGGCGTCATGCGCGGCCGCCTCCGAAGGTGTTGGGACTCGTCGAGCGGCGGGCGCTGCATATTGTTCCGCGACGAATCGCCGGCCGCCCGCGCGCCTTTCCGAGGGCCAGTCTTGGTGGAACCGTCCCGAGGCGGAGGGATGAGAACATTAGACGAACCTATCGCGTATCACGTTGATTTCACTCGCTTCGCAGGGGCTTGCAGACAAGGAACAAAACGTGTACAAATAAATCCGTCCAGCCAAGCGCCCGGACTTCATTGACGATCAAGGGGTAATGTATCATGGCTCAGAACTCATTGCGGCTGGTTGAGGACAATTCGGTGGACAAATCCAAGGCTCTGGACGCGGCGCTGTCGCAGATCGAGCGTGCGTTCGGCAAGGGCTCGATCATGCGGCTCGGTCGCAACGAGCAGGTCGTCGAAATCGAGACGATCTCGACCGGCTCGCTCGGCCTTGACATCGCGCTCGGCGTGGGCGGTCTGCCCAGGGGGCGCATCATCGAGATCTACGGTCCCGAAAGCTCGGGCAAGACGACGCTGGCGCTGCACACGGTCGCCGAGGCGCAGAAGAAGGGCGGCATCTGCGCCTTCGTGGATGCCGAACATGCGCTCGATCCGGTTTACGCCCGCAAGCTCGGCGTCGATCTGGAAAACCTCCTGATCTCGCAGCCGGACACTGGCGAGCAGGCGCTGGAAATCTGCGACACGCTGGTTCGTTCCGGCGCCATCGATGTGCTGGTGGTCGATTCGGTCGCCGCTCTCACGCCGCGCGCCGAGATCGAGGGCGAGATGGGCGATTCGCTGCCCGGCTTGCAGGCGCGGCTGATGAGCCAGGCGCTGCGCAAGCTGACGGCGTCGATCTCGCGTTCGAACACCATGGTCATCTTCATCAACCAGATCCGCATGAAGATCGGCGTGATGTTCGGCTCGCCCGAGACGACCACGGGCGGCAACGCGCTCAAGTTCTACGCCTCGGTGCGCCTCGACATCCGCCGCATCGGCTCGGTCAAGGAGCGTGACGAGGTCACCGGCAACCAGACCCGCGTCAAGGTGGTGAAGAACAAGCTGGCGCCGCCCTTCAAGCAGGTCGAATTCGACATCATGTATGGCGAGGGTGTCTCCAAAACGGGCGAGCTCGTCGATCTCGGTGTGAAATCCGGCATCGTGGAAAAGTCGGGCGCCTGGTTCTCCTACAATTCCCAGCGCCTCGGACAGGGCCGCGAGAATGCCAAGCAGTTCCTGCGCGACAATCCGGAGACGGCGCGCGAGATCGAGACGGCGTTGCGACAGAATGCCGGGCTGATCGCCGAAAAGTTCCTCGATCACGGCTCCGAGGAGGAGGGCGGCGACGCGGCAGAGATGTAGGTTTCCGCCCGCACGAGCTTCCTGGATGCCGCCGGCCCTCGCGCCGGCGGTTTGCATTCGGCGGAGAGATCGACGGATTCCCGGACGCGGAGTTGCCGTGGTGTTTTCTGGACACTGACCCGGCCAGTGGATAAGAAGCCGTTCGGTCTGCCCGGACGGCTCCGGGTGTCTCTGGAAGGCTTTCTTATGAGCGGCGTCAACGCGATACGGTCGGCATTTCTCGACTATTTCAGGAAGAACGGACATGAGGTCGTCGCCTCGAGCCCGCTCGTCCCGCGCAACGATCCGACCCTGATGTTCACCAATGCCGGGATGGTTCAGTTCAAGAACGTCTTCACCGGCGTCGAGCAGCGCCCCTATTCTCGCGCAGTCACCTCGCAGAAATGCGTTCGGGCCGGCGGCAAGCACAACGACCTCGACAATGTCGGCTACACCGCGCGCCATCACACATTCTTCGAGATGCTCGGGAACTTCTCCTTCGGCGATTACTTCAAGGACGTCGCCATCGAGCTCGCCTGGAACCTGATCACCAAGGAGTTCGGCCTCGACCGAGACCGGCTCCTGGTGACGGTCTACCACACCGACGACGAGGCCGCCTCGCTCTGGAAGAGGATTGCGGGTCTGGGCGAGGATCGCATCATCCGTATCCCGACTTCGGACAATTTCTGGGCGATGGGCGATACGGGCCCGTGCGGGCCTTGCTCGGAAATCTTCTACGATCACGGCGAGGGCATCCCCGGCGGGCCTCCCGGAAGCCCCGATGAGGACGGCGATCGCTTCATCGAGATATGGAACCTCGTCTTCATGCAGTACGAGCAGGTGACGAAGGAAGAGCGTGTCGAGTTGCCGCGCCCTTCGATCGACACCGGCATGGGGCTCGAGCGCGTAGCGGCCGTGCTCCAGGGAGAGCACGACAACTACGACATCGACCTGTTCAAGGCGCTGATCCGCGCCTCCGTCGAAGCGACGGGCGTTGCGGCCGAAGGCAAGAATCGCGCGAGCCACCGTGTCATCGCCGACCATCTGCGCGCGTCCAGCTTCCTGATCGCCGACGGCGTTCTGCCGTCGAACGAGGGGCGCGGCTACGTGCTTCGCCGGATCATGCGCCGCGCCATGCGCCACGCACAGTTGCTCGGCGCCGCCGAGCCCCTGATGTGGCGGCTGGTGCCCGCGCTCGTGCGAGAGATGGGACAGGCCTACCCGGAACTGGTGCGCGGACAGGCGCTGATCACCGAGACGCTGCAGCTCGAGGAGAAGCGCTTCCGCACGACGCTCGCGCGCGGCCTCGGCCTCTTGGCGGACGCGACGGAAAGCCTGGGTGCGGGCGCCCGGCTCGACGGCGAGACGGCCTTTAAGCTCTACGACACCTACGGTTTTCCGCTCGACCTGACGCAGGACGCACTGC
>CATMOC010000380.1 GCA_950071955.1 uncultured Mesorhizobium sp.
AAGCCGGCGGATCGTATCGCCGATCTTCGGATTGGCGAAGCGGCGTTTGATGAGGGCGAAATAATCGGACAGATCGGTGTCCGGCACCGGCGGCACGATCGGCAGAATGTCGTCGCGCTCGACCTTTTCCAGGAAGCGGGCGACGAGATCGGTCTCCATCGCCTCATGGACGAAGTGCACATCCATGAGCCCGGCCGGATAGGCGATGATCGCATGGCCGCCATTGAGGATGCGGATCTTCATGGTCTCGTAAGGCGACACGTCGGGGACGAACTGCACCCCGACCTTTTCCAGAGCTGGGCGCCCTTGCGGAAAATCGTCCTCCAGCACCCATTGCTTGAATTCCTCGCAATAGACCGGCCAGGCATCGTCGATGCCCAATGTCTCACGGCAATGGTCGATCTCGCGCTGGCTGGTCGCCGGCGTGATGCGGTCGACCATGGTCGAGGGAAAGCTGACGTTGGCCTCGATGAAGGCGGCGAGACCGGCGTCGCGCTCGCGTGCGAATTCCAGCACCAGCCGCTTCAAGACCTTGCCGTTGTTGGGGAGATTGTCGCAGCACAGCACGGTGAAACCCGGCAGGCCACTTTCCTTGCGCAGCCGCAGCGCCTCGACGATGAAGCCGACCGCGCCGACGGGGTGTTCGGGGTCCTTCAGGTCCGCGGCGATCGCCGGATGGCCCCGGTCGAGCCCACCCGTGCGCCCGTCGAGCCCGTAGCCCTTCTCGGTGATGGTGAGGCTGACGATCCGCGTTTCCGGAGCGGCGAGCGCCGCCAGCACGGCATCGGGCTCGCGCGGCGCCACCAGCACTTTCCGGATCGAGCCGACCACCCGCGCCGAGACGCCCTCGGGGCCGCGCACAAGAAGCGTGTAGAGCCCGTCCTGCGGATTCATGGCATCGGCGACGTCACCGGAGCGCAGGCTGACGCCGGTGATCATCCAGTCCCCACCCGAGGCACCGAGCGCATCGTCCGTGCAGACCGCCTGGTGCGCCTTGTGGAACGCTCCGGTGCCGATGTGGACGATGCCGGATTTGAGATTGGCGCGGTCGTAAGCGGGGACGGCGACGGTGGAGGGGAGGCCGGAAGTTTGCGAGAGACGGGTCATCGCGCGGCACGCATGGACAGATTTGAGGCGCGGGCACGCCGACCTCTCAAGAGACTGTCGGCTTCAGACATTTCCTGCATGGCCGGCGGACGGATCTTGCGTGACTTGAGGGCTGCACGAAGCACCCCCTCACCGTCTCGCTTCGCGAGCCACCTCTCCCCCTGCCCGGGGGAGAGGAATCGCGCCGAGGCGATCTCGCTCGAGTGTCGAAGTCCTGGTGCAAAGCCGACGCTGCGTTTCCTCTCCCCCGGGCAGGGGGAGAGGTGGCCCGAAGGGTCGGTGAGGGGGTGCTTGGCGATGCCTGCTAGAGTCATAACCGTCTCACCCCGCAAACTTCAGCCCCGCCATCACCCCGCGCAGTTCCGCCAGGCCTTTCAGCCGTCCGATCGCGGGATAGCCGGGCTGGGCGCCGCGGTGGAGGTCGTCGAGGATGTCCTGGCCGTGGTCGGGCCGCATCGGGATTTCGGCATCCGCCCTGCCCTCGCCGCGCCGCCGCTTCTCTTCGTCCAAAAGCGCTGCCACCACCGCTACCATATCGGTCTGGCCGGAAAGGTGCTCGTCCTCGAAGAAGGAGCAGGGAGTCTCCTCCGTGTCGCGGCGCACGTTGCGCAGGTGCACGAAGTGGATGCGCGGCGCCAGCCGGCGCACCATCGCCGGCAGGTCGTTGTCGGGCCGCGCGCCGAGCGAGCCGGTGCAGAAGGTGACGCCGTTGGCGGGGATATCGACGGCGTCGAGCACGGCCGTGTAGTCGGCCTCGCGCGACATGATGCGCGGCAGGCCGAGCAGCGGAAACGGCGGGTCGTCGGGATGGCAGCAGAGCCTGAGCCCCAGCCGCTCCGCGTCCGGGGCGACCTCGGCCAGGAAATCGATCAGGTTCTTGCGCAGCCTGTCGGGGCTGATGCCGTCATAGGTCGAGAGATGCTCCTGGAGTTCGGGCAGCGACCAGCTTTCGACCGCGCCGGGCAGGCCGGCGGTGACGTTGGCCGCGAGTTCGGTCTTGCGGTCCTCGCTCATGGCGCGGAAGCGCTTCTCGGCCTCGGCCACCACGGCCGGCGAGAAATCCCGGGCGGCGCCGGAGCGCTTGAGGATGTGGATGTCGAAGGCAGCGAAATCGAAGAGGTCGAAGCGCATCGCCCTGCCGCCATGCGCCACCGGCCAGGCGAGGTCGGTGCGCGTCCAGTCCAGCACTGGCATGAAATTGTAGCAGATCACCTCGATCCCGGCCCGCGCCAGGTTTTCGAGGCTGCGGCGGTAGTGGACGATATGGGCGCGCCAGTCGCCGGTCTGAGTCTTGATCGCCTCGGAGACGGGCAGGCTTTCGACCACCTCCCACTTCAGGTGGTTCATCGAGCCGTCGGCGGCAAACGCCACCTCGCGCTGCCGCTTCTCGATCTCCTCGGGCCGCCAGATCTCGCCGGTCGGTATGTGATGAAGCGCCGTGACGATGCCCTCGACGCCGGCTTGGCGCGCATCGGAAAGCGTCACCTTGTCCTTCGGACCGAACCACCGCCACGTCTGCCGCATCGAACCTCCCCGGAAGCGCACGCATGTATCGGGTTTTTGGCCGACCGAAGCAAGCTTGCAGCGAACGGGGCGGGAGCGAGCCGGCCCCGCTGACTGGTCAGATTTTTGAGGTTGCAAGCCCTGCCCCCGGCCACTACTACTTCCGACATCGACAGGGGTGCTCCGTATCGCCGGGGCTGAGATGCGGACGCCAAGCCCGCGGACCCTCAAGCTGATCTGGTTAATGCCAGCGGAGCGAGGCGAAGATGTTTTCCGGCGCACAGGTTTCCCTATATCCAATGTCCGACGATTTCGTCGGCATCATCCTTGGCGCGATCAAGGCGCTCGAACCCTACCGGCCGGATTTCAGGATCGAGACGGACGACGTCTCGACCCTCATCGTCGGTCCTCCCGAGCAGATCTTCCCCGCCATGCGGGACCTGTTCGCCGCCGCCGCGGCGGGCGGCGCCCATTGCGTGCTCGCCGCCACCGTGTCGCGCGGCTGCCCCGGCGAGCCCGACGACCCAATCTGCACTCCGATCAACCGCAGCGGTCCGCAGACCGGCCTGGAGGAGCGCATCGCCGAAGCGCGGCGCGCGGTCGCCGCCGCCGCCCCGCTCGGCCGTGATATCGCGGCCCAGTTCTCCATCTATCCGCTCGGCATGGGCCAGCACATGGACGAGATCTACGGCTGCATCAAGTTCCTGAAGAGCTCCGGGGTGTTCGACCGCTCCAAGAACTTCTGCACCAAGCTGCGCGGAGACGTCGGCCCGGTCTTCGCAACGCTCTCGGAGGCGTTCCTGCGCTTCGGTGCGCCCGACGGCCACGTGGCGATGGACCTCAAGGTCTCGGCCAACAGCCCCACCGTCGGCTGACTTCCTGCCGCCGAAGGCGGCGGCGCGCGCACCTCCCCTCACAGCCCGAAAGGTACCACCGCCATGCAAGCCCCCAACGCCTGGACTCTGCGCGAAATCCTCATCGTCACCGTTCTCGGCGCCGTGTTCGGCGTCCTCTATCTGGCCTGGGTGCAGGTCTGGCTCGTCGCCCAGGCGATCTTCGGCGCGATCACGATGGACGTGGTGATGGGCTTCTGGTTCATCGTCTCGATCATCGCAGCCGCGATCATCCGCAAGCCCGGCGCCGCGCTCCTGTCGGAGGTGCTGGCGGCCGTGGTGCAGATACTGCTGGGCAGTCCGGCCGGCCTCCTGCTCCTTTTGACCGGCCTCGTTCAGGGTGCCGGTGCGGAAGCGGTGTTCGCCGCAACTCGCTGGCGCGACTACCGTCTGCGCGTGCTGGTCATGGCGGGTGTCGGCGCGGCCGTCTTCTCCTTCGTCTACACATGGATCCGGTTCGACTACGGATCGTTGCAGCCGGGTCTGCTGATCGCCATGTTCGCGCTGCGCTGCCTCAGCGGCGCGCTGCTCGGCGGCCTCGCCGGCCATCTCGTGACCGAGGCGCTCTACCGCACCGGCGTCCTGTCGGGGCTGGGGATCGACCGGGCGCGGCGGGCGCATGTCTGACGGGCACGACGCGCTCGCCTGGCGCGACGTCCGCGTCCGGTATCCCTACCAGTCCGAGGACGCCGTGGGTCCGGTCTCGCTCGCAGTGCGCCGGGGCGAGCGACTGCTCCTTCTCGGGCCGTCCGGCGCGGGCAAGTCGACCCTGCTTTCGACCCTGACGGGGCTGATACCCGGCACGATCCCCGCCAGCGTGGTCGGCGAGGTCCGGCTGATGGGGCGCGACGCCGCCGCGCGCACACCGGCCGAGTGGGCCGGCACCACCGCGTGGCTGCTGCAGGACGCCGAGCACACGCTCTGCGGCATGACGGTCGGCGACGAGATCGCTTTCGCGCTGGAGAACCGGGCGCTTCCCGAGCCGGAGATCGCCTCCGCGGTCGAGGCCGCGATGACGCGCGTCGAGATTCCGAGGCAATGGCTCGGCCGCCGCACCGC
>CATMOC010000381.1 GCA_950071955.1 uncultured Mesorhizobium sp.
CTCGTGGGCACGACCAAGTCGACCATCGAGCAGATCCGCAACCGAACTCACTGGAACGCGACGAATCTCCAGCCGATGGATCCCGTCACGCTCGGCCTGTGTTCGCAGATCGACCTGGACCTTGAAGTCCAGCGCGCCTCGCGCGGCACTCAGCCCCAGGCTCCGACCGGGGATACCTTGCTGCCGGCCTCGATGACGGAAACCAGGTCCGTCGAGCGGGAAGAGGCGGACCACGACAAGGAACTCGACGCGAGCAAGGTCTTCGCCAAGCTCTCCTCCTTGAAGGGCAACCGCGATGAGCACGAAGAGTAAAGGCGGCCTTTTCGTCTGAGGTACGCCGGACGGCGGCTCTCCTCCGGTCAGGTGGCGGTTTGGCTCGACGTTTCGGCGGGCGAGCCGCCCTTGCGGGGCGAATTGTCTTCCGGCCGGTCGCCCGGCTCCTCCCGTTCGTAGCGAACGCCGGGAAAGATGATGATCGTGGCAGGGCCCGCGGCCGGTCGCCGGACGGGCGCTGTGATGCTGCGCTGTATGAATGGCACTACGTGGGTCATGGCTCCGGCAATCTCCGTCGATGCACTCGAGCACGCTTGCGTAAACGCTCTGATGTGAACTCTGCACGGCTTAAGGTTAACAGCTCGTCAACGAATTGCTGTTAGCGTCCCCAGTTGGAAGGGCGCCAGGCAAACTCCCGCGCGATCCGGGAATTTCGTGCGTGATCGCGGTGCGCCCAGGTAACGAGTCGAGCGTGCGCAGAGTATGTCAGCGGAATTCCGACATGTTGCGAACCGCAACGGAAGCGGCAAGTCAGAACGTCTCGTCCGGGCGGCCGTATCGGCCTTCTGTTCCCTGACCCGACCGACCCGGCGCGAGATCAATCAGCTCGCCCAGCTCGTCCTGCCCCTCCTCAACCGCGTGCCTGTCGATTCAAGACGGTTCGTCTCTGCCGCCCTGTCCGATTCCCGCTACGCGCCTCACGAACTCGTCCTGCGCCTCTGCGAGGAGCCCGTCGACATCTGCGCGCCGCTGCTCATCCGTTCGCCTCTCCTCGGCAATGGCGATCTCGTGCGCATCATCGGAAGAATGGGCCCGCACCATGCGGCCGCCATGTTGCGCCGGCAGCGCCTCCACCCGGCAATCGCGGCTCTGGCAACGAAGCTGGGCGATGCCGAAGTGGAACGACCCTCGACGGCAATCCAGACGCAAGGCAAACCGCCGGCCGAGGAACCGTCATCGGCCGTCGTCGAACCCGAACGTCGCACGTCCTTCCGGGAAGACGCCGAAGAGGAAGTCCGCAAGCGTCTTCGCCAGATCATGGCCGGATCATCCGCAGGTGGAAGCGCATCGAAGCTCAGCCCCGTCAACCGGGGGTTCGCCATGGCCAACCGCGACTATGAGCGACTGAAAGCCAACGTGCTCTCGGGCAACCGCGCATTCTTCCAGAGCGCCTTGGCCGATACGCTCGGCATCGACTATGCGACCGCGCAGGCGATCGTGGCATCCCGGGACTACGACGACCTGATCGCGGCGTTCCGGCACATCGGCCTATCCGAGGAGGAAGCCTTCCTCCTCGTGTGCGCGGCCTGTCCGGACCGGTTCCAGAGCGTCGAGGAGATCCGTGCCTTCGCCGACCGCTACCGGTCGCTACGCATCCGGGCGGCGGACCGGAAGGTCGGCGAGTGGAAGCCGGCAGCAGCCGACGGCCGTGCGTCATCCGAAGGCGAGGTTGTACCCTTCGTCCGCGTTGCCGGCGGCGACCGCGACCTCAAGGCGTCATGACGTCCAGGAGGTCTTCGGGTGGCCGCGGCGTGTCGAGTTCCACGAACCAGACATCCGGGTCGAACCGCGCCTCGCGTGCAATCCGGGCCGCCAGACCATCTTCCTCGAGTTTCTCCGCGATCACAACGAATTGCCGCCCGCCGGGCCGCTCCTCGTCGTAGCCGCTCTGCGGTGCCGGGCCGAGCAGGGTAGAATCCCCTTCCCTCCCCCGGATGACGATGAAGACCGCCCCCGCTTCCGCGGCGCCCTTGCGCATCACGGCGGCGAACCCGCCATCGCCGAAGACGCGCCGCATGAGAGCGGAGACGAAGAAGTCCGAGGTGACCCTCATGCCGGACCTCAGTTCGTCAATCCGATTTCCGTCATCTTCTCCAGGAGCCTGGCGTCCGGCTGTCCCGTGACGGGCAGCCCGAACAGCGTCTGGAATTCGCGCACGGCGCTTCGGGTCCTTTCTCCCATGACGCCATCGATCTCTATGCCCTCGTTGCCGAACGCTCGCAGGCCGGCCTGGATCTTGACGATCTGCGTCTGATCGAGGGCAGCGCCCGGTTCGTTCGAGCCGATCGAGGCGACCACGTCCTGGCGCGGCGCGGGAACGGGAACGCCGTCCGGGATCGGCACCGCCTCGGCGGAGCGTTTCACGCCCGGATCCAGCGCGTCCAGAAGCTCGGCACTGACCTCGCCGGTCACGGCAATACCGATCGTCTTCTGATAGTTGGAGATCGCCTGTCGCGTCTTCGGGCCCGAAAGCCCGTCGACTTCGCCGGAATAGAGTCCAAGCTCCTTCAACGCCGACTGGACCCGGGCGAGCGTTTTTTCATCTGCGGTCGGCGCGGTGGGAGGTTGGACGGCGATGGTTTCTACCGGTTGCGGCTGAACCGAGTTGGTCACGTCCGGACGCGGCACGGGACGTGCGACCGCGGCCTCCCGAACCGGCTCCGCGACCCGGTGCTCCACGAGGATCCGGGTCTGGAGGAGCGGCTCCGGATGCGGGAACGGCTGGTACCAGAGAGCGTTCGCGGAAACGTAGAACAACACCACCAGGAACGCCGTCGAACTTCCGACGAGGACCGGATTCTCGACGATGGCGGTTCCCGACGCGGCCGCCACCGTCCCGATCAGGCCGGGCGGGCGGCGGTCGATTTCAGGCCGACTGACGGAATGCTTCATTTGCTTTCCTCCGCGTTTTGCCGGACGGCGAGATGGTGAGGATTTCGGCATCGTGTCTGTCTTTGGACCCTGTGCAGTCTTCGAAAGGTATGGTGATCTCTACGGACGTCCCCAGTCCCGGCGCGCTCTCGACGGCCATCGAGCCGCCGTGGAGTTCCACTAGGCCCCGCACGAGCGACAGCCCGAGCCCCGTCCCCTCATACTGCCTCGTATAGTCATTGAGAACCTGTACGAACGGCTTGCCGATCCTCGGCAGATCTTCCTCGGCGATGCCGATGCCGGTATCGCTCACCGACAGCTTTATGCCGTCGGCATGCCGTTCTGCCTGAACAGTCACGTTCCCTCCCGCCGGCGTAAACTTCACCGCGTTCGAAAGAAGGTTGATCAGGATCTGCTGCAGCGCCCGCTTGTCGGCATGGACCTCGCCGACGGTCTCGTCGACCCGGGATTCCAGTTCGACCCCCTTTGCCGCCGCCTGGTAGCTCATGATCGCCTTGCTGGTCTCGACAGCGTCCTGCATGCGGAAATTTTCGCGCACGATCGGATAGGTCCCCGATTCGAGCTTGGCGGCGTCGAGGATGGCATTCACGACCGTCAGCAGGTGCTCGCCCGATTCGCGGACAAGGGCGGTGTACTCGCGCTGGCGTTCGTTGCCGAACGGACCCGCCATCCCGCACAGGAGCATGTCGGAAAAGCCGATGATCGTGTTCAGCGGCGTGCGGAGTTCGTGGCTGACCGTCGCCAGGAATCGAATCTTTTCCGTCTCCGCGCAGCCGCGTGCCGCATCGAGTTCCTCGCGAAGGCGCGCGACCGCGGAGTTTTCCCGCAGGATCGCGACGAAATCGCCCCCGTCGGTCTGCTCGCGAACGAACTCGAGCACGAACGGCCGATAGATGTGCCCCGGCTGGCTCGTGGCGTCCGTCGGCAGCCGCAGGCGGAGTTCGACCATCCGGTACATCCCGCCCTCGCGAATGTCGGCGACCGCCGCTAGGTAGGCGATGCGGTCCGCGACATGGACCCGGTCCAGGAGACCGGTACCGAGCAGGAACTGCGGATCGAGCTTCAGCATGGAATGCGCTTGCGGCGAGCATTCCACGACGTCCGCGTTCGCCGACAGGCGCATCGTTACCGCCGGATAGCACTCCGCGAGGAATGGGCCGCTTCTGGGCAAGGGTACCTCGGCCGCGGGGAAGAGCGCCTCGCGCCTCAGCCACAGCGTAGCGGCGTAGACCAGGGGAACGAGCCAGAACCAGGCCGCGGGCGCGTCGACAGCCATGCCGTGGATGAGCGAGAGCGACACACCCATGACGATCGCAGCCGCCGCGGCCAGGGTACCGCCGACCAGCGCGAAGCGGTGCTGCTGGTGATGGTCGAAGGTTACGGCTATCGCGAGGCGGCCGAGATCGTCGGTTGTCCCGTCGGAACGCTCAATTCGCGGCTGGTGCGAGGGCGCGACGCACTGCTCACACTGCTCGGAGAAAAAGCATGACCGTCACGCGCGAAGAAATCGCCGCCTATGCCGATGGCGAACTCGACCCGCAACGTCAGGCCGACGTCGCCCTCTATTTGTCAAGCAACGAAGTTCACGATGCCCAACTCTCC
>CATMOC010000382.1 GCA_950071955.1 uncultured Mesorhizobium sp.
GTGCAGCGGAATGCGCGACGCCAACGCGCTTGCCTGGCGGCTCGACCTGATCCTGCGCGGCATCGCGTCGGACCGCCTGCTTGACAGCTACGGGCCGGAGCGCATCGGCCATGTGAAGACTATGATCGAGTTCTCCATCGAACTCGGCAACGTGATCTGCATCACCGATGCAGCGCAGGCCGCCGAGCGCGACCGCGAGATGATCGCCGCCCGCAACACCCCCGGCTACCAGTCGCCTCCCCAGCCGCGACCGCCGCTCGGGCCGGGTCTCCTCGTCGAGGGAGATCCGGCCGCCGGGCAACTGGGCGTGCAGGGGGCCATCGGCACGAAAGACGGCGTCCGACTCTTCGACGACGTCCACGGCAACGGCTTCCTTGTGCTTGCGCGGAGTAGCCGGGTTCTCGACCGGCTCTCCGGCGACGACGCGGCTTTCCTTCGCTCGATTGGAACAGTCGCCATGGGGCTCGACGAACTCGATGACATCGAAGGCGTCTACAGCCGCTGGCTCGACGAACTCGGTGCGACCGCGGTCCTGATCCGGCCGGACTTCTACGTCTTCGGCACGGCTGTCGATGAGGCCACTCTCGCTCCGCTCGTCGGACGACTGCGCGATGCGCTGGACATTCCCCTCGGGCCGGTTTCCCCAGACGGCCCGCTCTCCGAACTCATGGCCTCCGCGACGGGAGCGCAGTGAGATGACGCACGCCGGCGCACTGGTGGCGAAGGGACTGACCAAGCACTACGGCGGCGTCAAGGCGCTCGGCGACGTCAGCTTCGTGCTCGCCCCGGGGCAGACGCTGGGCGTGATCGGACCCAATGGCGCCGGCAAGTCCACGCGTCTGTCGCTGCTGTCGGGCGGCGTGCGGCCGACCTCGGGGACTGTCACCTGGGATGGGCGCCGGATCGACGATCTCCCGAGCTACAAGGTCGCGCGCCTGGGCATCGGCCGTGCGCGCCAGATCCCGCGGCCGTTCCGCCGGCTGACGGTCCGGCAGAACCTCGATGTCGCGGCCAACAGTGCGGTCGCCGCGCGCGAGGATCGGGCGCCGCTGGTCACCCGGACGCTCGACGAATGCGGGCTTCTGGCGCGCGCCGCCGCGCCGGCCGGCGAACTGGGGTTACTCGATCTCAAGCGGCTTGAGGTCGCGCGTGCGCTCGCTCTCGATCCCCGCGTCATTCTGCTCGACGAGGTTGCGGGCGGGCTGATGGGTCCCGAGGTTTCCGCCATCGCCGATCTCATCGGCAGCATCCGGCAGCGGGGCATCTCCATTGTCATCGTCGAGCACGTGCAGGGCGTGATCGGCCGGCACGCCGACCATGCCATCGTGCTGGACTGGGGCCGCGTCATCGCCGAAGGCAGCCCCCGGGAGGTCGCGGCCGACCCTAAGGTGGTGGAAGTCTACTTCGGTGCTGCCACCGCCATGCAGCCGAAGGCGGCCGATCCCGCCGTCAGAACTGCGCCTGTCGTGCTGGAAGTCGACCGCGTGACGGCCGGATATGGCGGCCTCACCGCGCTTTCGGATGTCAGCATCACGCTCCGGCAGGGCGAGGTCGTCGGTATCATCGGCGCCAACGGGGCGGGCAAGACCACGCTCTGCCGGGTCATCGCCGGTCTCGTCCCTTCGAAATCGGGTGCGGTTTCCCTGCTCGGCGAAGACGTCACTGCTCTGGCGCCGCATCGACGCGCGCGTCGGGGGCTGGCGATCTGCCATGAGGGCCGCCGGTTGTTCACGGGCCTTTCGGTCGAGGAGAACCTCGACCTCGGCGCAGCCCTGTCGGGCGCATCCCGCGAAGAGGTCAAGCGACGCCGCGGAGAGATCTACGGGATGTTCCCCGTCCTTGCGGAGCGGGCCCACAAGTCGGCGGGCGCGATGTCGGGCGGTCAGCAGCAGATGCTGGCGATAGGACGGGCGCTGATGGCGGCGCCCAAGGTCCTCCTGCTCGACGAACTCTCGCTCGGCCTAGCGCCGCTGGTCATCGAGACGATCTATCAGGCGCTCGATCACATCCGGTCGCTCGGGGTCAGCATCGTGCTCGTCGAGCAGAACACCCATCGCTGCCTCTCGGTGGCCGACAGGGTCTACGTGCTCGAGCGGGGACACGTCTCCTATGGCGGATTGCCCGAGGGGCTGATGAAGCAGGACGTCCTGCGCCAGGCCTATTTCGGCGAGACGGCCTGACCGGAGAGGATCGGGCGGCATACCGTCAGGAGACGGTTCGCATTCACAGGGAGGAGCATCGACCATGAAATGCATATCGGTTCACAATTTAAGGTACACGGCAGCGTTGACCGCCGCACTGCTCGTGCTGGGCGCGACATCCGTGCGCGCGGAGGACGTGGTGATGGGCGCGAGCCTGCCCATGGCCGGCCCGCTGGCGCAGTTCGGCGAGGTGATCCGCGACGGCTACGAATATGCCGTCAAGGAGATCAACGATCAGGGCGGCGTCCAGGTCGGCGACGCGAAGCGCCTCATCAAGCTGATCGTGCTGGATAATCGCGGCGACCCGAACCAGGTGGCGGGTCAGGTCCGCAAGCTCGTGCAGGCCGAGGGCGCGTCCGTGCTGCTCGGCGCCGTCACGCCCGTCTTCAACGGCCCGCTCTCCGCCGCCGCGGATCAGCTGAAAGTCCCGCTGGTCATGTCGCTCGTGCCCATCGACGCTTGGCAGGACGCCCGCGAGGGCGGCTACAAATACGCCTGGGACATCTATGCCCACGAGCCAGAGGCGACGAAGGTGACCTGGACAACCGCCGACATGGCCGAGACCAACAAGAAGGTCGCGCTCTTCCTCAATACGGACGAGGACGGCGAGATCTGGGGGCGCAACTGGACCGAACAGGCCGACGGGGCCGGGTACGAGGTCGTCTACACGGCGCGCATGCCCGTCGGAACGACCAACTTCGCCGAGTACATCAATTTCGCCAAGCAGGCCGGCGCCGAGATCGCGCTCGGCCAGATGGTGCCTCCGGACGCCATCACGCTGTGGAAGCAGATGAAGGCGCTGGGTTACGGCCCGAAGCTGGCGAGCTGCGAAAAGTGCGGCTCCGGCGACTGGTGGCCGGGCGCGCTCGGCGATGTGGCCGAAGGGACGCTGACGTCTGACGTCTGGGTGCGCGGCCTCGGCGGGCCTGGCGTCGGAGGCGTGGTTGCGGCACTCGGCGAAAAGCACAAGGGCAAGGTCTTGTCCGGCGCCGTGCTTTCCCACACCGTGGTCAACGTTGTCGTCGACGCCATCGAACGCGCCGGGACCCTCGAGGCGGACGCAGTCAATGCGGAGATCGCCAAGACCGACGGCGACTACGCGATCGGCCATGTCGCCTTCACGGTCAACCACGGCGCTCCTCTGCCACCGATCATGCAGCAGTGGCAGGGCGGTGAAGCGGTGCAGGTCTATCCGGTCGGTGCGGCTTCGGCCGATCTCCAGGCACCCGCCAAGGGTCTGCAGTAGCAAGGCATGGACAAGCTGCTTTCGGTCCTCATCGAGGGTCTCGGCACAGGAGGGCTCTACGCCGTCGTGGCGCTGGGGCTCTCCCTGGTGGCCGGCGTCATGCGCCTGCTCAACCTGGCGCATGGCGAATTCCTGGTCGGATCGGTCTACCTTATCATGACGCTCATGGCCTTCGCGGGCCTCGATCCGTTCCTGGCGATGGTCGGCGCGCTACCTGTCGTCTTCATCGCCGCCTACGTTATCCAGCGCGCCCTGCTGCAGGATCTCATGGCGCACAGCGCCGACGCGGTCCTTGTCGGCACCTTCGGCATCTCGATCGCGGCGCAGGCGATCTTCCAGATCGCCTTCGGCTCGAACGCCGTCGCGATCACCTCGCTGCTCGGACTGACGGGTGTCGAGATCTTGGGCCACACCACGCGATGGGTCTCGGTCGTGGCGATTACACTGGCGCTCGGTCTCACCGCCGCGACGCATTTCCTGCTCACGCGCAGCACCTTCGGCTGGTCGCTGCGCGCGGCCGCCGAGGATTCCATGGCCGCGCAGTCGCTTGGCGTCGACGTTCGTCACGTCTTCGCCCTGTGCTTCGGGCTCGGTGCGGTGCTCACCTCCTTCGGCGCCATCGTGGTGGGCATCGGCTTCAGCATCGAACCCTCGAGCGGGATGCTGTGGCTGATGCGCGGCGTTGCCGTCGTCGTCATCGGCGGCATGGGCTCGGTCTGGGGTACGCTCCTCGCCGGCTGCATGGTCGGTCTCGTCGAGGAGGCGAGCGTGGTGATCGTCGGCTCCGAGTACCGCGACATCGTCGTCTTCGGTCTTCTCGTCCTCGTGCTGGTGCTGCGGCCGAACGGCCTGTTCAGGGGGAATGCCGCATGAGTTCCCGGTCCGCCGTGCTGTCATGGCTCGCGCTGGCGGTCTGCGCGGCCGCGATCGCTTTCGCTCCGTTCGTGCTGTCCGACTACGACCTCGTGCTCGGCTTCGGCTTCTTCGTCGGCTTCGATAGCGGCCTGCAGTTCTTCGATGGTCACTTCACGCTCGGTGACGTCGGCCTTGTCGAACAGGAAGTCGACGACCTTG
>CATMOC010000383.1 GCA_950071955.1 uncultured Mesorhizobium sp.
CGCGAAGATACTGGTCGGCGCGGCCGAAGCGCGAAATCAGGGCGTCCGGCCCCAGCGTTTCGAGCCCGCCCACGAGGTTGCGCCACAGCGGCCTCACTTCGCCGGATGCATCCATCATCTCGTCGTGGATGCCCGGCACCGGCCGGTAGCCGGCCGCGAGCGGACCGGGCAGCTCGCCGAGTGGTCCGGAACTGGATCGGGCGACGGTCATGTCCGGCTACAGGAGCGGCGGGCGCCGCAGGTCGAGGGTCATCGGGAATTCCCCCGGCACCTCCTCGACGGGCGGCACGCGCATTCCGGGCGAGTGGCCCGAGGCCTCGAAACGGGCGAGCCGCCGCGATTCGGCCTCGTTGGAATTGACCGGGAAGGTCTCGTAGTTCCGCCCTCCAGGATGGGCGGAGTGGTAGACGCAGCCGCCGATCGAGCGTTTCGACCAGCGGTCGTAGACGTCGAAAACGAGGGGGCTGTCGACCGGCAGCGCCGGATGCATGCCCGAACCGGGCTGCCACGCCTTGAAGCGCACGCCCGCCACCGCCGTTCCGGCCCGCGAGGTTTTCGTCAGCGGCACGACGCGGCCGTTGCACAGCACCTGATGGCGTTCCGGGTCGAGTCCGTCGGCCCTGACCTGCAAGCGCTCGACCGAGGAATCCACGAAGCGGACCGTGCCTCCGATCGCCCCCTGCTCCCCCATCACATGCCACGGCTCCAGCGCCTGACGCAGTTCGAGATCAACGCCTTCGTAGGAAACCTGTCCCACGAAGGGGAATCGGAACTCGAGCTGCGCCTCGAACCATTGCGGCGAAAAATCGAACCCGTGGCGGCCGAGGTCGGCGAGCACGTCGAGGAAATCCTGCCAGACGAACCACGGCAGCATGAACCGGTCGTGCAGCGTGGTGCCCCAGCGCACGAACTTGCCGTCGAGCGGGTCCTGCCAGAAGCGCACGATGAGCGCCCGCACCAGAAGCTGCTGGGCCAGACTCATGCGCGGGCTCGGCGGCATCTCGAAGCCGCGGAACTCGATCAGGCCGAGCCGGCCGGTCGGACCGTCGGGCGAGAACAGCTTGTCGATGCAGATCTCGGAGCGGTGGGTGTTGCCGGTCACGTCCACGAGAAGGTTGCGGAACAGACGGTCGACCAGCCACGGCAGCGGAGCGGCCCCCTTGCCCGGTGCCGGCACCTGCGAGAGCGCGATCTCCAGTTCGTAGAGCGAATCGTGCCGCGCCTCGTCGACTCGCGGGGCCTGGCTGGTCGGACCGATGAACAGTCCGGAGAAGAGATAGGACAGCGCGGGATGGCGCTGCCAGAACAGGACCAAGCTCTTCAGCAGGTCGGGCCGCCGCAGGAAGGGGCTGTCGCCGGGCGTGGCGCCGCCGACGACGACGTGGTTGCCGCCACCAGTGCCGGTGTGCTTGCCGTCGATCATGAACTTGTCGGCGCCCAGGCGGCTCTGACGGGCCTCCTCGTAGACGGCCGTGGTGATCTCGACGCATTCGCGCCAGTTCGCCGCCGGATGCACGTTGACCTCGATCACGCCCGGGTCCGGGGCGACGCGGATCACGTTCAGCCGGGGGTCGTGCGGCGGCGGGTAGCCTTCGATGGGCCCCGGCAGGCCGAGCGGGCGCGCCGCGTCCTCGGCGGCCGCCACCAGTTCCAGATAGTCCTCCAGCGCCTCGACCGGAGGCATGAAGACGCACAGCCGCCCGTCGCGCGGTTCGACGGCAAGCGCGGTGCGCACCGCGCCTTCGATGTCGGTCAGATGCTGCTCGACGCGGTCCTGTGTCTCGCCCGAGGCTGTGAAGGAGGCTTCCGGCTGGGCCCGGCCGTCGGCCGGCGCCATCTGGTTGCGGGCCAGGAATTCGGCCCCATCGGGCAGCGGCCCGCGTTCCACCGAAGGGTCCAGCTCGACGATGAAGGGATAGCTCGACGGCGGCACGTAGGGCAGCGCGCCGAGGGGCAGCCGGTAGCCGACGGGCGAATCGCCCGGCACCAGGAAGAGCTTGCCGCGCCGCGTCTTCCACCGTTCGCTGCGCCAGCGATGTCCGGCGGCGGCGGCCTGCCACCGCTGCACCGGCAACACGAATCCTGAGGGTTTTGTGAGGCCGCGCTCGAACACGCGCGCGATCCGGTTGCGCGCCTCGGCGTCGTCCAGCTTCGAGTTGGAAGGGTCGACGTTTTCGGGCAGGTTGCCTTCCTTCAGCACCCACTCGGCCGGGTCCTCGTAGGCGGGTGCGACGTTTTCCTTTGGCAATCCGAGGTTTTCGGCGATGCCCGCAAGCAGCGCCTCCGCCGTCTCGGCGCTGGCGCCCGTCTGCGCCTTCTCCTGCGCCACCAGCGAGGGATCGGTCCAGATCGGCTTGCCGTCCTTGCGCCAGTAGAGCGAGAAGGTCCAGCGCGGCAGGGTCTCGCCGGGATACCACTTGCCCTGCCCGTAGTGCAGGAAGCCGCCCGGCGCGAAGCGCTCGCGAAGGCGCCGGATCAGCCCGTCTGCCAGCGCCCGCTTGGTCGGTCCGACCGCGTCGGCGTTCCATTCTCCCGCCTCGAAATCGTCGATCGACACGAATGTCGGCTCGCCGCCCATGGTCAGCCGCACGTCGTTGCCGGCAAGGGCGGCGTCCACTTTTTCACCGAGCGCGTCGAGCGCGTCCCAGGCATCGTCCGAAAACGGCTTGGAGATGCGCGGGTGTTCGGCCACCCGGCTCACCGACATGTCGAATTCGAAATTCACCTCGGCGTAGCTGGCGAGACCGGAGATCGGAGCGGCGTTGCGGTAGTGCGGCGTCGCGGCGAGCGGGATGTGGCTCTCGCCGGTGAGCAGGCCCGAGGTCGGGTCGAGGCCGATCCAGCCAGCGCCCGGCAGGTAGACCTCGCACCAGGCGTGCAGGTCGGTGAAGTCGTGGTCGGTGCCCGCCGGCCCGTCGAGCGCCGCAAGGTCGGGCTTCAATTGGATCAGGTAGCCCGACACGAAACGCGCCGCGATCCCCAGGTGCCGCAGCACGTTCACCAGCAGCCACGAGGAATCGCGGCACGAGCCCTTGGCGCTCGCCAGCGTCTCCTCGGGCGTCTGCACGCCCGGCTCCATGCGGATGACGTAGCCGGTCTCACGCTGGATGCGCGCATTGAGGTCGACGACGAAGTCGACCGTGTTCTTGCCGGATCGGTCGATGCTGTCGAGGAACGCCTGCAGCAGCGGCGTCGCCGGCTCGGGTTTCAGGTATATCGACAGGTCGTCGCGAAGGTCCTCCGGATAGGAGAACGGCCAGGTCTCCGCCTCCGGCTCCACGAAGAAGTCGAACGGATTGTAGACCGTCATGTCCGCCACGAGGTCGACCTCGATGCGCAGTTCACGCACCGGCTCCGGGAAGACGAAGCGGGCGAGATAGTTGCCGTAGGGGTCCTGCTGGATGTTGACGAAGTGATTCGACGGCTCGACCTTCAGCGAATGGCTGATCACCCTGGTCTTGGAGTGCGGCGCCGGTCGCAGGCGTATCACCTGCGGGCCGAGCGTGACCGGGCGGTCGTAGCGGTAGTGCGTCAGATGGTGGACGGCTGCTTTGATGGACATGCTTGGTTTCGCGTTGCGGACGGAGTGTCACAAATATCCGCGCCAGATACCACCGCTTTGTTGCAGCGCGGAAGGAGGCGGGCGGCCTGACCACGCCCGGCGCGCGTGATCGGGTCCGCTCAGGTGATCCAGTCGTCGAGCCGCGCGGCACTCACGTCCCGCAGCAGCCGCACGAAGCCGGCGGCCTGGAACTCAGCCGTTTCCCTGCCCTTCTCCGCGGTCGCGATCGACGCGTTGCCGGCCACGCCGGCCGGGTTGATGTCGCTGGCGATCCAGGCGAAGGCGTGCGTGCCCTGCGGCTTCAGGAACTCGAAGGTTTCGTCCGCCCGTGTGGTGGCGGAGGCGAAATTCTCTGCTTTTTCCATGTCGACCAGGTCCGGCCGGAAGTGCAACATGAGCGACGTCTCGACGTCTCCGCCGTGGATGCCCAGCCGCTCCTCTTCGTCGGTGTACATGCCTTCGGGCCGACCGAAGCGCTGCCAACTCGTCTTAACCGCCAGCATCCTCCCCCGGACCCTCAGTTCGCGGGCAACGATGCCCATTATCTCCTCGTTGCCGCCATGCGAATTGACGAAGACGATCTTGCGCACGCCTGCGCGGGCCACCGACAGCCCGAGTTCCGTCCAGGCCTCGATCAGGAGCGGTGCCGGCAGGGTCAGCGTGCCCGGCGCATGCAGGTGCTCGTTCGACTTGCCCACCGCCTGCACCGGCAGGAAGCGGGCATCCAGATCCTCCGGTAGGAGCGGGAAGACGGTCTCAAGCATGCCCTGCATGATCGTGGTGTCGGTCGAGACCGGCAGGTGCGGGCCGTGCTGCTCGATCGCCGCGACCGGCAGCACGGCGATGAATTTGCCCATCACACCCGACACGTACATCAACGGAGCGAACGCGATGATCGTCGTACAAACGGAAGCCATGACCGATGGAAAAACTTCGAGCGTTCCTTCAACCGCGGCGCG
>CATMOC010000384.1 GCA_950071955.1 uncultured Mesorhizobium sp.
GAGCTCGGGATCAATCCCGGAACGGTGCGGCTTTCGGTGGGCCTGGAGGACGCGGACGACCTGATCGATGATCTGGACCGGGCGCTGGAGAAGGCGGCGTAGTCAGCCGAAGCTCTTGGCGGCGAGCACGATCCTCGAAACGGCGGTATAGAGGGTCACCGCCGCGAAGGCATATGCGAGCACGGCGAACCAGCCCGGAAAAAGGCAGAACGCGACGAATACCGCGAGCGTCTCCGTCGCCTCCGCCAGTCCCGTGGTGAAGAAGATGGACTTCTCCCCGCGCGCGAGAGTGGAGAGTTTTCGCCGCTCGGCCAGAATGGAGAAGGCGAGGAAGCTCGCCCCGTTGACGTAGAAGCAGGAGATCAGGACGGCGGCGGCGAGTGCGTTGGCTGGCGGATCGGCGACGGCAAAGCCGAGCGGTATCGCACCGTAGAAGAAGAAGTCGAGCACGATGTCGAGGTAGCCGCCGAGATCGGTCTTGCCCCTGATCCTAGCCACCGCTCCGTCGAGCCCGTCTCCAAGCCGGCTCACAAGGATGAGGACGAGACCGATTGCCGTGTACCCGGCGGCGATCGCGGCGGCGGCAGCCATGCCGATGGCGAACGAGGCGAGCGTGACGGCGTTGGCGGATATCCCGGCGGACGCGAGGCCCGCTGCCAGCCGGTCGAGCAGAGGGTCGAGCCTGCGCCTTGCCCAGCCGTCAAGCACGGGAACCCGCCGGAAACGAAGGGCGTTGGAACGACCGTATTTCGGTCACCATTGCGCGAAAATCTCGGCGGTTGACCCGTCGGCGCCGTTCGTTGAAGGTTCCCCCCAGGAAGTCACCCGGAGCTTGTCTCATGTATCGGGCAATAACACGCAACATCGAAGTCAGCGTCGAACCCTTCTATCTCGGCGACCGTTCGGACCCCGACGACAATCACTATGTCTGGGCGTATCGGGTCACGATAGCCAATCACTCGGCCGAACACGTACAATTGCTGTCGCGCTACTGGCACATCACGGATGCCACCGGCCGGGTGGAAGAGGTCAGGGGCGCCGGCGTGGTGGGCGAGCAGCCGCAGCTCGGTCCGGGCGACAGCTATCAGTACACCTCCGGGTGCCCCCTCTCCACCCCGTCGGGGATCATGGTGGGCCGATACACCATGCGGGACACGCAAGGCCAGCGGTTCGATATCGCCATTCCGGCCTTCTCGCTCGACCTTCCCGACGGAATGCGTACCGTGAATTGAGGGCCGCTATTCCCGGTTTCCCGCGAACTCTGCAGGATCGAAGGTGTATTCGGTCGAGCAGAACTCGCAGGTGACGCGGATCTCTCCGTCCTCGATACTTTCGGCGATCTCCTCGTGCGAAAACCCGTCCAGCACGGACCGGATCTTCTCGCGCGAGCAGGAACAGTCGTCCGCGACCGGCACACCGGGGTAGACCACGACGCCATGTTCGTGGAACAGGCGGTAGAGCAGCCGTTCCGCACCGATTGTCGGATCTAGCATTTCGTCGGCTTCGATGGTGGCGAGCAAGGCGAGCACCTCCATCCACGCTCCGTCGATGACGCTCTCGTCGACGTCGCCCTCGTCGCCGTCTCCGCCGGGCAGGTCCGGCAACCGGAGACGTTCCGGCGCTTCGGGCAGGAACTGCGCCAGAACGCCGCCGGCGCGCCAGTGCTGGCTGCCGCCGTCGGCGCCAGGAATGATCTGCCGGGCGACCGACAGGCGTACCTCGGTCGGGATCTGCTCCGACTGGCGGAAATAGGTGCGCGCAACCTCTTCGAGCGAAGCGCCGTCCAGTTGCACGATGCCCTGGTAGCGCTGCGTATGGACGCCCTGGTCGATCGTCATGGCGAGAATGCCCTTGCCGAGCAATTCCGCGGGCGACGTCTGCCGGGCGGCTTCCGCCTCGGCGAGCCGCTCTGCATCGTAGCGCGCATAGCCGCGCATCGACCCCGGTGTGGCGAAGTCCGCCACCAGCATGTCTACCGGCCCGTCGGTCTGGGTCTGCAGGATGAACTTGCCGTCGAACTTGACGGAGCTTCCAAGCAGCGCCGTCAGCACGATGCACTCCGCCAGCAGCCTCGCCACGGGCTCGGGGTAGGAATGCCGTCCCAGCATCTGGTCGAGCATCGGGCCGAGCTGGACGGCGCGCCCGCGCATGTCGAGCGGCTCCACTTGGAAGGGTACGACCACGTCGTCGCCGGCGAAACCGAATTCGCCGAGCCTTGGTTCATTGATCAATCGTCTATGCTCCGGAAAGACACCAGGCGAGCACCGCCTTCTGCGCATGGAGCCGGTTTTCCGCCTCGTCGAAGACCACGGACTGCTGTCCGTCGATCACCTCGTCGGTGACCTCTTCACCGCGATGGGCGGGCAGGCAGTGCATGAAGAGCGCGTCCGGCTTGGCGTGGCGCATGAGTTCGGCGTTCACCTGATAAGGTAGAAAGACATTGTGACCGCGTGCCCGATGCTCCTGGCCCATCGAGATCCAGGTGTCCGTCACCACGCAGTCGGCTCCGCTGACGGCGTCAGCGGCATCGTCGAAGAAGCGGATGCGGGCGCCCTCGCCTTTCGCCCAGTCCACGAACCTCGTGTCGGGCTCGCTGCCCCCAGGCACCGCGATGTTCAGGTCGAAACTGAACCGGGCCGCGGCCTCGATCAGAGAATGAAGCACGTTGTTCCCGTCACCCGACCAGGCGAACAGCCTGCCCGCCACGTCTCCGCGATGCTCCTCGTATGTAAGAACGTCGGCCATGATCTGACAAGGGTGCGTCTCGTCGGTCAGTCCGTTGATGACGGGAACGGTCGCATTCTCGGAAAGCTCGATCAGGCGATCGTGCGATGTCGTCCGGATCATGATGATGTCGACGTAGCGCGACAGCACCTTGGCGGTGTCGGCGATGGTCTCGCTGCGGCCAAGCTGCATTTCCGTACCCGTCAGCATGATCGTCTCGCCGCCGAGCTGGCGCATGCCGACGTCGAAGGACACGCGGGTGCGCGTCGACGGCTTATCGAAGATCATGGCCAGCACCTTGCCCTCGAAGGGCTTGCTGCGCTTGCCTGCCTTCACCTCCGCCTTTCGCGCCTTGGCATCCTCAAGCATGGATCGCAGGCTGTCGGTCGAGATCGCCGAGAGATCGGTGAAATGGCGCGGCTTGCCGTTCATCATTATGCCACTTCCGCTCAGTTGCCGCCGGATTTCGAAGCCAGCTTCGACGCCGCGGCACGAATCCGCTCCAGCCCCGTGCGGATTTCCTCGTCCGTCACCGTCAGAGGGGGAAGGAGCCGAACCACGTTGTCGCCGCCCGGCACCGTCAGGAGCTTCTCTTCCCGGAAGGCCATGTTGACGCCAGCATTGGGCATCCGGCACTTGATGCCGAGGATCAGCCCGACGCCGCGGATCTCCTCGATGACCGAAGGGTACTCGTCCGCGATGGCGGCCAGGCCCTGCTTGATCAGCAGGGACTTGCGGCTCACTTCGTCGAGAAATCCCTCTTCGAGCACGACGTCCAGCACGGCGTTACCCACCGCCATCGCCAGCGGGTTTCCGCCGAACGTCGTGCCGTGCACCCCGGCCGTCATGCCGACCGCCGCCTCGTCCGTCGAAAGGCAGGCACCCAGCGGAAAGCCGCCGCCGATCCCCTTGGCGATCGCCATGATGTCGGGTTCCGCCCCGGACCACTCATAGGCGAAGAGCTTGCCGGTGCGGCCGACGCCGCACTGGACCTCGTCGTAGATCAGGAGGAGACCGTTGTCGTCGGCGAGCTTGCGCATCAGCTTGAGCATCTCCGCCGGCACGACGCGGATACCGCCCTCGCCCTGCACCGGCTCGACGAGGATCGCCGCGGTCTCTGCCGTGATCGCCTTCTTCAGCGCCTCCGCATCGCCGAGCGCGACCTGGTCGAAACCTTCGACCTTTGGACCGAAACCTTCGAGATACTTCGGCTGCCCGCCGGCGGCAATGGTGGCCAGTGTCCGGCCATGGAAGGCGCCTTCGAAGGTAATGATGCGGTAGCGTTCGGGATTGCCGTTCACATAATGGTAGCGCCTTGCCGTCTTGATGGCGCATTCCAGCGCTTCCGCACCGGAATTGGTGAAGAACACCTTGTCGGCGAAGCTGTTGGCGACGAGGCGCTCGCCGAGGCGGCGCTGTCGGTCGCCATGGTCGGCTTCGAGTCGATGGTGCCGTTGCGGCTCGCCGAGCTGCTGGGCTCGACCGACGAGGCGGGCGCGCTGATGGGTGTGACCGCCGCGGTGGGGTGGGCCGTCTTCGCGGGCGGTGCTGCCCTCGGTGGGCGGCTGTCCCGGCTGCTCGGTGTCGCCCGAGCGGCGGTCCTCACCCACGTGCTGGTCGGACTGGGGGTGCTGCTGATCGGCCTCGCCACCGGCCCGGTCGGGCTGCTGGTCGGGTACCTGGCGGCGTACGGCGTCTTCGGCGGGGTCGGACCCCTGCACTCCTCCCTGGTCCACCGTGAGGCCGATGCGTCCAACCGGGCGACCGTCATGTCGCTCGGTTC
>CATMOC010000385.1 GCA_950071955.1 uncultured Mesorhizobium sp.
AATATGGGGTCCTTCCTGCATCTCCTGTGCCCAACTCGCAGCCGAGGAGATCAACCGGCATCGCGGCATAGGCGACCGGGAGGTCGAACTGGTCTTCCTCGACGCCGACGATTCGGTGGTCGACAACGCCGTAGAGACGATCGGCGATCTGGTCGACGACGGCAGCGTCAGCGCCGTGGTCGGCATGCATGTCAGCTCGGTCCGGCAGCGGTTGAACGAAGTGCTGCGCGGGCGCATCCCCTATGTCTATACGCCGCTCTACGAGGGCAACGAGCGCGCGCCGGGCTGCTTTGCGATCGGAGAGACGCCGGCCGAACAGCTCGCGCCGGCGATCCGCCGTCTCGCGGACACGCTCAGCGTCCGCCGCTGGGCGCTCGTCGGAAACGACTACGTATGGCCGCGCGCGTCCCACCGGTTCGCCAAGAACAGTATCGTGGAAGCGGGCGGGCAGGTGGTGTTCGAAACCTACGTTCCCTTCGGCCTCGAGGAGCCCGTCGAACTCGTCGAGAAGGTCGCGGCGGCCAAGCCCGACATCGTGCTCCTCTCGCTGATCGGCCAGGAGGCCGTCGAGTTCAACCGGGTCTTCGGCGCGATGCGGCTGGACCGCTCGATCGTGCGGTTCTCCACCGCGATCGAGGAAAACGTGCTCCTCGCGACCGGAGCCGACGGCACGCGCAGGCTCTATGGAGCGTCGGCGTACTTCTCGAGCTTGCGGAGCGACGCGAACCTCTCTTTCGTGGAGCGATACCGCACCCTCCACGGCGATCAGGCCCCGGTGCTCAACGCCCTGGGCCAGTCCATATACGAAGGGATGCATTTCTACGCTGCCCTCAAGGACGGCAAGCGCGCGCGACGTGCGCCGATCGTCTACCGCAGTGCCCGCGGCGGCACTTACTTCGGCAACGACCGCAAGGAAAACCCGATCTACCTCGCGCGCGCCGACGGCCACCTGTTCTCCGTCGTCGAACGCCTCGCCTGAGCGGCCGGGCGTACTCCCGCGGAGCGGATGCCTCTTTCGAAAAAGCTTAACTCGGAAAATAAAAAGCTTGAAAAGGAAAATGCCGTCGCGCTAGCTTCCTCTCCAAATCCAGGAGTCGGCGCGCCAGGCGTTCCGGTTCCGCTCCATCGGAAACGGAGGTTGCCGCGTGGCCTGGTTTCTCGCCCTCGTCGTGCTGGTCGTGGTCGTCGTGCTCGGCGTGCTGTTCCTCAACCGGTTCTATGCCAAGTCGACGCGAGAGACGGCGCTGGTACGCACCGGACTCGGGGGGCGGCGCATCCTGATGGACGGAGGCGCGGTGGCGCTGCCGATCCTGCACCGCATCGAGCGCATCAACATGCGCACGACGAGGCTCAGGATCGATCGCCAGGGACCCCAGGCGCTGATCTCGGAAGACCGGCTGCGCGTCGACGTGTCGATGGAATTCCACGTCCGGGTCGAGCCCACCGACGAGGGCATTGCGACCGCAGCGCAGGCGTTCGGCTCAAAGACCTTCCGCGAGGAGGAGATGCAGGGGCTGATCGAGGGCAAGCTGGTCGATGCGATCCAGTCCGCCGTTGCCAGCCGCTCCATGGACGAACTGCACGAGAAGCGTGACGTCTTCGTGGAAGCGGTCGCGCAGCGGCTTTCGGCCAATCTCGCCCGCTCGGGCCTGATGCTTGATTCGGCGTCGCTGGTGCGGCTCGACCAGACCCCGTTCAACGCTCTCGACGAGAACAACGCCTTCAATGCGGTGGGCATGCGCAAGCTTGCCGAACTGGTCAGCCACAACAAGAAGGCCCGCGTGCAGGTCGAGACCGAGACCGATATCGAGGTGCGGCGCAGGCATCTGGAGCAGACAAAGCAGCGGCTGATGATCGAGCGCGAGCAGGAGGAGGCCGAACTTGCCAAGCGGCTCGACATCGAACGGCGGCGTATCGGCCTCGACACCGAGATCCACAACGCAAGGACGGAAGCCGAGCGCATCGCGGAAGAGGCCCGCATCGCCAAGGCCGGCGAAGTCAAGCGCGCGGAGATCGAACGCGACCTCGTGCTGCGCAAGCAGGAGATCGAGGCGCTTCTGGCGGTGGAGACCGCCAAGATCGACAATTCCATCCGCATCGCCGCCAAGCGCGGCGAGGAGCAGGCGGCGGAAGCGGGGTTCGAGACCGCCCGGACCAAGCTGGTCAAGGCCCAGGAAGCGGTGCAGACCGAGCGCGACATGGCCGCGGCCGAGCGCACGCGGCAGCTCGCGCTTCTGAAGGCGCGCGAGAATGCCGAAGTCGAGGACCAGAAGGTCAAGGCGCAGGTCGACACCATCCTCGAGCTCGCAAAGGCCGAGGGCAACGCTGTCCAGGTCAGGGCGGAGGCCGAGCGCCACCGCCTGATCTCCGAATCGGAAGGCAAGGCCGCCATGATCGAGGCGGAGAACGCGCAGAGCGAACAGATCCTGCGGCTGCGGCTCGAGATGCACAAGCTCGACATGCTGCCCGAGATCGCCGCCCAGATGGTGAAGCCGGCCGAAAAGATCGATTCGATCCGCATCAACCACATCTCGGGCCTCGGTTCCTTCGGGGGAGGCAATGGTTCCGGCGAGGGGGGTGGCGGCGGTGGCGGCGGCTTCCAGTCGGCGCTCGATTCCATCATGGGCATGGCGATTGGCTTTCCCGCGCTGAAGAAGCTCGGCGAGGAGATCGGCGTGGAGATGGACGCGAACCTCGGCGCGCGGGCGCTGGATGCGATCAACCGCACGCCGGTGCGCAAGAAGGACTGACCAGACGCAACCGATTTCGGCGCGCCGGGAGACGCGTCGCAGCAACGAAAGGGGAATTTCGATGACGATTACCAGACGCACCATTCTCAAGGGAGCGGCGGCCGCGGGCACTACGGCGCTCGCCAGCCCTGCATTCATCCGCAACGCCTTCGCCGAGGATCCGATCAAGCTCGGCACCGTCTTCGACATCTCGGGCATCTTCGACGCATACGGCAAGCCGATCGACATGGCCGTGAAGCTCGCGGTGAAGCAGCTCAACGACGGCGGCGGCCTTCTTGGCCGGCAGATCGAGCATATCGGCTACGATACGCAGTCGAACATGGCGCTCTATACGCAGTACGCCCAGCAGCTGACGCGCCAGGACAAGGTCGACGTCGTGCATGGCGGCATCCTGTCCGCCTCGCGCGAGGCGATCCGCCAGACGCTGCGCCGCGCCAACACGCTCTATTTCTACAACATCCAGTACGAGGGCGGCGTCTGCGACAGGAACTGCTTCGTCACCGGCGTGACGCCGGCGCAGACCACCGAGGTACAGATCCCCTACACGATGGAGAAGTGGGGCAAGAAGGTCTACATCCTCGCCGCCGACTATAATTACGGTCAGTTGATGGCCCGTTGGATCCAGAAGTATTTCAAGGACGGCGGCGGCGAGACCGTCGCGGTCGACTTCTTCCCGCTGGACGTCGCCGATTTCGGCTCGACCATCACCAAGATCCAGACCGCGGCGCCCGACATGGTCTATTCGGCGCTGGTCGGCGGCGCGCATCTGTCCTTCTACCGCCAGTGGGCGGCGGCCGGCATGAAAAGCCGCATCCCGCTCGCATCCACGACGCTCGGCGTCGGCTCCGAGCACCTCGTGCTCACGCCCGAGGAAGGCGACGGCATCGTGGTCTGCTACAACTATTCGCCCGAGCTCGACACGCCGGCCAACAAGGCCTTCACCACGGCCTGGGGCGAGATGCACGGCGCGGAAACCATCCCCAACATCCACGAACTCGCCGTGTCCAACTACCAGGGCATCATGTTGTGGGCGGAGGCCGTCAAGCTGGCGGGTTCGGTCGAGCAGACCAAGGTGATCGAGGCGCTGGATGGCGGTCTGGCCTACGAGGGCCCGGCCGGCATGGTGACCATCGATCCGAAAACGCACCACGCCACGCTCGACGTCCACCTGATGGAGATGCGCGGCCAGAAGCTCAACGTGTTGCAGAGCTTCGGCGCGCGCGCGCCGATCGACACGCAGCTCGTCTGCGACCTTGTCGCAAATCCCGACGACAACCAGCAGTACGAGATCAAGATCTGAGACCAGAAGGTGAGGCGGCGAGAAGCCTCCTCGCCGTCACGCTTCGCGTGCCACCTCTCCCCCTGCCCGGGGGAGAGGAACACAGGCTGGATTGGCGCAGCAGTTCTCCAGAAGCCGCAGCCCCAGCGGCAGCGGCTTTCCTCTCCCCCGGGCACGGGGAGAGGCGGCCCGAAGGGTCGGTGAGGGGGGTGTTTCCGCGCTGGCGCAATGAACTCGCACTGCATTCCGATTGGACATCTCCGCCACAGGACCGGCATGGACCTCGCAGCCGTCTTCATCCTCGAAATCCTCTATTCCATCGCGCTCCTGGTGCTGATCAGCGCCGGGCTGGCGGTCGTCTTCGGGATGATGCGCGTCATCAATCTCGCTCATGGCGAGTTCATGATGATGGGCGGCTACGCAACCATCGTCGCCGTGCAGGCCGGGGTTAACGTCTATGTGGCGATGCTGATCGTG
>CATMOC010000386.1 GCA_950071955.1 uncultured Mesorhizobium sp.
CGGTCAAGGTGATCGCGCCGACGCAGGACACCCCCGCCTGGCGCGCGGGGATCAAGGCCGGCGATTATATCACCCATATCGATGGCCAGCTCATCTATGGCGGCACGCTGGACGAGGCGGTCGACAAGATGCGCGGCGGGGTCAACACGCCGATCGAGCTGACCATCCTGCGCGAGGGCGCCACCGACCCGATCCAGATCACCGTCATCCGCGACATCATCAAGGTGAAGGCGGTCAAGTACCGGGTCGAGGAAGACGTTGGCTACATGAAGATCACCTCGTTCACGGAGAAGACCTTCGACGACTTGCGCAGCGCCATCGCGGCCATCAAGAAGGACATTCCTGCTGACAAGCTCAAGGGCTACGTGCTCGATCTGCGCCTCAACCCGGGCGGATTGCTCGACCAGGCCGTCAGCGTCTCGGACGCGTTCCTCGATCGCGGCGAGATCGTCTCCACTCGCGGCCGCGATCCCAAGGACGTCACCCGGTTCGACTCGCGCGCCGGCGACCTGACCGACGGCAAGCCGATCGTCGTGCTGGTCAACGGCGGTTCGGCGAGCGCGTCGGAGATCGTCGCAGGCGCCCTGCAGGACCATCGCCGCGCCACGGTGCTCGGCACCCGCTCCTTCGGCAAGGGTTCGGTCCAGACGATCATCCCGCTGGCCGAGAACGGCGCTCTTCGGCTGACGACGGCGCTCTACTACACGCCGTCGGGCACGTCGATCCAGGGCACGGGCATCATTCCGGACATCAAGGTGGAGCAGCCCCTGCCAGAGGAACTGCTCGGCCGTGACGTGTCGCGCGGAGAATCGGACCTGCGGGGCCACATCAAGGGCGCCGCCGAGGACGACGAGGGTTCGGGCTCCGCCGCCTACGTGCCGCCGGATCCCAAGGACGACATCCAGCTCTCCTACGCCATGGATCTGCTGCGCGGTAAGAAGACGGATCCGGCATTCCCGCCGAACCCCGACCAGGCGGTTCTGAACCAGTAGTGCCTCACTCTGGCGCCGGTGCTGCGGCCCGGCGCCATTCAACTTCGCTTGCGCTCCAGGGAATTCATTTCCGCCCGTGACCAAGGAACTCGAACGTCCCCTCGGGCAGGACAGGCGTCGGGAATCAACGCGCGGCTGGGGATTCCCGGGCCCGGCCCGGATCGGCGGCCTCTCCCTCGCGGCGGCAGTCGTCGCGGCCGGCGGCTATATCGCCCTGCAACCGGATCGGTTCCGTACGCCGGCGGTCGAAGTCCGAACCGTCGCCGCATCCGATACCGGGGAAGCCGGGACTGTCGCGATCCAGACGACTGAAACGCCTCCCGAGCAGCCCGTCTCTGGCGTCAAGACGCCCGGTCCTTCGATCATCAAGCTCTCTCCCGACGACGGCGCCGCGAAGAACGTCATCGTGATTCGCGATCCCTCCGCCGTCGGACAGGATTTGCGGGTCGCGCACCTGCCCGACAGGGCGCTTCTGGAACAATCGGAATCGGGACCGCTGCCGGTCCGTGCCGCCGATGGCCGGCGCGCGGTGGACGTCTATGCGCGGCCGTGGTCCGGCGCGCGCGGCGCCCGCGTCGCGATCGTCATCGGCGGGCTCGGGCTTTCCCAGACGGGCACGCAGGAAGCCATCAAGAAGCTGCCGCCGGAAGTCACGCTCGCCTTCGCGCCGCAAGGCAACAGCCTCGGCCGCTGGATGCAGGCCGCGCGCCGCGACGGCCACGAGATCATGATGCAGCTTCCGCTGGAGCCCTTCGACTATCCGCGGGTCAATCCAGGCCGCAACACGCTGACGACCGAGGCCGACACGCAGCAGAACATTTCGAACCTCCACTGGACCCTGTCGCGCACGACGAACTACACCGGCGTGATGAACTACATGGGCGCCCGCTTCGCCACCGACCGCGCCGCCTTCGCGCCGGTGATGGAAGAACTCGGCGCGCGCGGCCTGCTCTATCTGGACGACGGGTCGTCGGCGCGCAGCCTTGCCGGCGAACTCGCCGCGAAGAGCAAGGTCCCGTTCGCTCAGGGCGACACCATCATTGACGAAACCCGCGACCGCGGTGCGATCCTCGGGAAGCTCGACCAGCTCGAGGCGACCGCCCGCGCCAAGGGCTACGCACTCGGGACCGGTTCGGCCTTCGACACGACGGTCGATGCCGTCGCTACCTGGGTCCGCGAGGCCAAGAAGCGGGGGATCGAGATCGTGCCCGTTTCGGCAGTGGCGGCTGACCCGGAGAAAAGGAACTGAGGCATGGCGAAAAAGAGGCCCGTCGACCCGGAGAGCCTGCCGTACCGGCCCTGTGTCGGCGTGATGGTGCTCAATCCCCAAGGCCTGGTCTGGGCCGGCCGCCGCATCCATGTCACTGACGGCGAGATGGCCGGCGCGACCAAGCTGTGGCAGATGCCGCAGGGCGGCATCGATCCCGGAGAGGACCCACTGCCGGCGGCCAGGCGCGAACTCTACGAGGAGACCGGCATGCGCAGCGTGTCGCTGCTCGCCGAGGCGCCCGACTGGATCACCTACGAACTGCCGCCCGAACTCGTCGGCATCGCGCTCAAGGGCAAGTATCGCGGCCAGGCACAGAGATGGTTCGCCTTCCGCTTCGACGGCGACGAAAGCGAGATCAAGATCAACCCGCCGCCCGGGGGTCACGAACCCGAGTTCGACCAGTGGGCCTGGAAGCCGGTCGACGACCTGCCCGACCTCATCGTGCCCTTCAAGCGCAAGGTCTACGACCAGGTCGTCGCCGCGTTCCGACAATTCGCGGCTTGAGGCGAGTACTTCAGGCGGAAAGACCTGCGATCCCCGTTGCCCCTCATGGTGAGCCTGTCGAACCACGCAAGATAGCGCGGCAAGGCCGTTGCGTGGTTCGACAGGCTCACCATGAGGGGAATCGGGGAAGCTTTCCACTCGGGTCATGGTGTACCCTGCCCGCCGGTAGATGATGCCGCGTGGCATCCAACCGATAGACCCTGGAAAAACGAAAGCCGGGCGCAAGGCCCGGCTTCGTCGATGATCGTCAGCTCGCCGTATCGTCAGGCCGGCAGAATCGCGCCTTCGAGTGTGGTCAGCTGGCCGAGATATTCTTCCAGCCGCGTCCGCTCATGGTGCTCGGAGGCGTCCGAAAGGTCCTCTCGGGCTTCCTGGATGCGGCGGGCGAGTTCTTCGCGGTTGAGCTTGTCGACATGCGTGGCCGATTCGGCGAGCAGCGTGCAGCCTTCCGGCAGAATGTCGGCAAAGCCGCCGAACACGACGTAGCGGTCGGTCTTGCCGGCCGCCGTGTTGACCGTGACGACGCCCGGCTTGATCGTGGTCATGACCGGCGCATGGTTGGCCATCACGGTCATCTCGCCTTCCGCGCCGGGAATGACGACCGATTCGACGTCCTCGGAGACGAGGAGCCGCTCGGGCGAGACCAGTTCGAACTTGAAAGCTTCAGCCATCTTTGATCAGGCGGTCGGCAATCGGCAGTCGGCAGTCGTGCCGCCCATCCGCTCTTTTCCCGACTGCCTACTCCCTACTGCCTATTGCCGTTGCCTACGCCGCTTCCGCCGCGAGCCGCTGTGCCTTTTCGATCGCCATGTCGATCGAGCCGACCATGTAGAAGGCGGCTTCCGGCAGGTGATCGTATTCGCCGGCGACGAGGCCCTTGAACGATCGGATCGTGTCCTCGATCGGCACGAGCTGGCCCGGGGAACCGGTGAACACCTCGGCGACGAAGAAGGGCTGCGACAGGAAGCGCTCGATCTTGCGGGCGCGGGCAACCGTGAGCTTGTCCTCTTCGGACAGCTCGTCCATGCCGAGAATGGCGATGATTTCCTGTAGCGACTTGTAGCTTTGCAGGACTCGCTGCACTTCGCGCGCGATATCGTAATGATCCTGACCGACCGTGCGCGGCTCCATAATCCGGCTGGTCGAATCGAGCGGATCGACCGCGGGATAAATGCCAAGCTCGGCGATCTGACGCGACAGCACCGTCGTTGCGTCGAGATGGGCGAATGTCGTCGCCGGCGCCGGATCGGTCAGATCGAGCCGACAGAACCAGCGGTAAGCGAGGTTGAAATGGACATCCTCGCACAACTGCCGCTCTGAACTTATGCCCATGCAGTAGCCGACGATCGGCATTCGGATCATCTACGGGATCGATCGAAGGGCGGCCGGTCGAACTGTAGAACGGCTCTAGATGTTCGCGGATGCCAGACAGATCGACGAAACGGTCGATAGCGCGCAGCAGGTGATCGGCCGGCACCTGCACATCGGTGTAGCGGATGTAGCTCTCCGATCCGCTTTCCTGCCCGTAGACGCCGACATTGCGCACGATCTCCACGCCCGGCGTGTCGACCGGCACGATGAACATACTCATCCGCTGGTGGCGCGGTGCATCGGGATCGGTGACGGCCATCACGATCGGGAAGTCGGCCCACTTGCCGTTGGTGGAGAACCACTTCTCGCCATTGATCTTCCAGCCGCCATTCTCGCCATCGCCGTCGGGCTCGGCTCGGGTGA
>CATMOC010000387.1 GCA_950071955.1 uncultured Mesorhizobium sp.
AGGTGATGTCGAGGCGGACCGGGCCGGGAAGCCGAATCGCAAGGGCGGCTGAGTCGGCGCACTTACGGAACCTCGCCCGCGAACCGTTGTTTCCTTCGGGTCGAGGGCTTGAGGGAGCAAAGACATGTCGAAGGCTGACGCCGGCAGCGAAGCAGGACGAGGACGCGAGGCGGAGTGGCCATCCGAGATCCCCGCCAAGGGCTGGAAGGATATCCTCTGGCGCGTGTGGAGCGAGATCACGGAAGACCGCGTGACGCTGATCGCCGCCGGCGCTGCGTTCTACCTGCTCCTGGCCCTGTTCCCGGCAATGGCCGCGTTCGTGTCTCTCTATGGATTCGTGGCCGATCCATCCAACATCGCCGAGCAGGTCTCGTTTCTGGGCGGGGTGTTGCCGTCAGGAGGCATGGAGCTGATCCAGGACCAATTGGAGAGCCTCGTGACCCAGGATAGCAGCGCGCTGAGCTTGAGCTTCGTCTTCGCTTTCCTGATCTCGTTCTGGAGTGCCAACAACGGGGTCAAGACGCTCTTCGAGGCGCTCAACGTCGCCTACGAGGAGAACGAAAAACGCTCCTTCGTCTGGCTCAATCTCGTCGCCTTCACCTTCACCCTGGGGGCCATGGTCATGGGGATCCTCATGATCGCCGTCGTCGGCGTCATCCCGGCGTTCCTGTCGATCGTCAATCTCGGCCAGTTCTCCGAGCAGCTGATCGCCATCGGGCGCTGGGCGCTCATGCTGGTGCTGATCGTGTTCGGCGTCTCGCTTCTCTATCGCTATGGCCCGAGCAGGGAGACCGCCAAATGGCGCTGGATCTCATGGGGAAGCGGCCTGGCGACGGTCGTGTGGATCGTCGCATCGATCGCATTCTCCTACTACCTGCAAAATTTCGCCAACTACAACGCCACCTATGGTTCGCTCGGCGCGGTGATCGGCTTCATGCTGTGGGCGTGGATCTCGGTCGTGATCCTCATCGTCGGCGCCGAGATCAACGCCGAGATGGAGCACCAGACGGCGCGGGATTCAACGACCGGCGATCCCCAGCCCATGGGCGAACGCGGGGCGACGGTCGCGGATACGCTCGGCCGTCCTGTGGTCGACTGAAGGCTGCCCGCCGGTTCCTAGGATGTCCTCTTTCCGGGCGCGCCTTTGCCGGTGCCGTTCCACGTCAGGTCGCCGAAGATGACGATGGCGCTGAAGAAGGCGAAGGCTGCGAGCACGGCGGTGACGACGATCAGGCTTTCGGTGGGCATGTCTTGTTCCTCCATCGATGATGTTTTCATCGATGGAGGAAACCGCGGGGGTCCACCTTGACCTGGATCAACCGTCGCGCGGCCCGACCTGGCCTCTATGCCGCGAAGCGCTGGGCATCGGCGCCATAGTAGTTGAGATAGCGGCCGGATATCCATTCGGTCGGCAACACGACGAAGACGTCGGTCGTGCTGAAATCATGGTCGATCACGCAGCCGTCGCCGAAACGCGCGCCCAGCCTCAGATAGCCCTTGATCAGCGGCGGCATGGCGGCCAGCGCGGAGCGCATGTCCACCGCCTCGATCGGCATGAGGTCCATGGAGCGGTAGCGCGAGGCGACCGCCCGCACGTCCCAGTCCGCGCCCGCGCGGGCGTTGTGGGCCAGGAAGGTCAATGCCTCGGCATGGCTGGCCGGAATGGTGCCGGGGAAGGAGGCGCAGCCGGTCATCACGTCGATGTCGTGCTGGCGGCAGTAGGCCCAAATGCCTTGCCAGAGGAGTTCCACTGTTCGCTTCGACCGGTATTCGGGCAGGACGCAGGAGCGGCCGAGTTCGAGGAAACGCCGCTCGGCATGGCGTGCCATCAGCGCTTCCAGTTCGAACTCCTCGTCCGAATAGAAACCGCCAGCCCGTAGCGCGCCTTCCTGCCTTAACAGGCGATACGTGCCGACGATCTGGCGATGGTCCGGACTGCCGATCGCCGTGTCGAAGACCAGGAGGTGGTCGCAGATCGCGTCGAACCGGTCGGCGTCGCGCTGTTCCAGCGCATGCACGTACTGGCGCTTTGCGCCGAGCTCGTCATAGAACACGCGGAAGCGGATCTCCTGCGCCGCGGCGATTTCGGAGGAATTGCGCGCAAGCCGGACTTCCATCGAGCCGAGTCGTCCAAGAAGGGCAGTCCTTCCGGGAGTTTCGTCGACTGCGATGGCGCTGGAGGGGGACGGGACGCACTGCGGAAACATGGCTGCCGACATGTGATTCTCCCTCGTCGCCAGAGTTCGCGGGCGATACGACCTCAGTGCTACAATAGGATGACAGCGCATTCCCCGCAACGTTCGGCCAAGGTCGACTTGGGCCGGCTCAGGCGGCAGCCTGATCCTGGACCGCCTCCAGGAGCGCATGCGGATCGAGCGGCTTCGTCACGAATCCAGTGGCGCCGTGGGCGAGAACGGTGTGCCGGGTGCTTTCCTGGCTGTCGGCCGAAAGCACCATGATGGGAATGGCCGGCAGGCCTTTTTCTTCCTCGTGCTTGCGGATGAGCGCGATGGCGTCGAGCCCGTCCATGACCGGCATGTGAAGATCCATCAGCACGACATCGATGGTCGCCCCCTCCCGCGAGGCGATCACCGCGTCGACGGCCGATTTCCCGTCGCCGACATGGATCACCCCGTAACCCCTCTTCTCCAGCACCGCGCGGGTCATCAAGGCGTTGATCTCGTTGTCCTCGGCGACAAGCACACTCGTGGCCTTGTCGCGCGGACGACGCCCGGTGGGCCGATGCGTGCGCAGGCTGTGCACCGAACCCTGCACGGGCGGCTCGACGAGGCCCTTCGTGAGGATGCGCAGCATGGTCGCGCCACGAACCGGCCTCGCGAGGAAGGTGGAGTAGCCCGCGCTTCGGTACTGGAACAGCTTGCCCCGATCGGTCGGGGCGATCAGGATGACAGCCTGGAAATCAGCATCCGAATGCTTGCGCAGCCGCGACAGCGCCGCGCCGTCGACACTCTCGATCGCGGCATCGATCAGGATCGCGGCGAATGCGCTCCTGCCGTCGGAAATGAGGTGTTCGGCGTCTCCCAAGGACCGCGCGACGCGAACCGCGCCGCCATTGCCGCGCAGCGTCATAGCCATGGCTTCCGCCTCGACGACGTTCTCGGACACGATCAGGATCGAACTTCCGCGCAACACGGCGCGCCGCTCCGTCGAAACCGGCGTCTGTTCCGGCAAGGGCAGTTCGAAGGTGAACTGGGATCCCTTGCCGATCTCGCTTTCGACGACGATGCGTCCCTTCATGGCGTCGGCGATGCGCTTGGAAATCGCCAGGCCCAGTCCGGCTCCGCCATGTTTGCGCGTGGACGTGCCGTCGGCCTGTTCGAATTCGCGGAAGATGCGGCCGATCTCGCCGGGAGTGAGGCCGGGACCGCTGTCGACGATGCCGAAGCGCAGGGCCGGCGCCTCGTCGTCGCGGCTGGCGGTGACGGTAACCAGAACGCCGCCTTCCTCGGTGAACTTCACCGCGTTGCCGACGAGGTTCAGCATGATTTGCCGCAGCCGTCCCGGATCGGCTTCGATGATCGCGGGAACCTCGGGATCGATGTGGCAGCCCAGTCCGATGTTCTTGGAGAAGGCGCGCGCCGCCATCAGCTCGACCACGTTCTCGACCAGTTCGCGCGGCGAGATGGACTGCGGCTCGAGCTCGAAGCGTCCGGCCTCGATCTTGGAAAAATCGAGCAGATCCTCGATCAGGGCGAGCAGCGCGTTCGCGGAGGTCGAGACGGCGCCGACATAGGTGCGTTGCTCGGGCGTCAGGTCCGTGTCGGCGAGCAGCTTCGCCATCCCCATGATGCCGTTCATGGGCGTCCGGATCTCGTGGCTGACGGTCGCCAGGAACCGGGACTTCGCCTGGCTGGCGAATTCGGCCCGCTCGCGCGCGGCGATCAGGGCGGCCTCGGCGCGCTTGCGCCCCGTGATGTCGCGCGCGATGGTCCGGTGTGACACGGTGCCGGTTGCCTCGTCGCGCACGGAGAGTTCGATCCAGGAGAACCAGCGCACGCCCGCGGCGGTCTGGATCGCGACGTCTGCCGACGTGAGGTGTTCCCCGTCCGCGAAGGCGGCGTCCGGAACCACGCCTACCTCGACGCCCAGCTCCTCGAGCGTGCGCCCGGTGAGATCGCGCGGGTGGCGGTCGAACATCTCGGCAAAGACGCGATTGGTGTAGACGATCCGTCCGTCATGGTCGCGGTGAACCACCAGGTCGCCCAGCGCGTCGATCAGCCCGCGGAAACGCTCCTCGCTTTCGCGCAGTTCCCACATGCGGTCGGCTAGGCTTTCGATCTCCTCGCGATTTCTCTCGGCCGCCTTCTCGGACAGGCGCATCTCGCGCCGGTCCTCGATCAGCACGCGTGCGAGCAGGGCTACGCCGGCCAGACCGGTTAGGAGCAGGCCGTAGCTCAGGAGACCCGGAGCGCCGCTGAGAAAGGAATATCCGGTCAAGACGAGGATAGCGGTCAGCATGACGAGATCGCC
>CATMOC010000388.1 GCA_950071955.1 uncultured Mesorhizobium sp.
TAATCCGTGTTCCGTTCCACGCAGTCCGCCCCCTAACGTTGCGAATAGCTTCTGCTGCTACACACTGACACTACTGCACAGTTGGGGTACTGCTTGGGTCGAATGGGTTTCCTCCGGCGCCCTCTTCCAGCACCAGAACCACCCCTCCGCTCGGGCATCGCGCCGCTCGGAGACGTCAGACGCGCAGGATTGAAGTACGCTCTTGGACTCGACGGGACCGGCTTCGACGACGATCAGGACATCTGGCGCGAACTGCGGCTGTTTTCGCTGCTGCATGGCGGCTGTGGGCTCGAACCGGACATTCCGGCGGAAGAGGTGTTCGCCGCGATGCATGAAGGAGGATGCGCCGTGGTGAACCATCCCGCCCGACGGGACGTCGTCGTGATCGACTATGCCGCGCTGACGGCCGACGCGATTTTCGACGATGAAGACGAGGCAGCCGTGCTGCTCGGACGGATGACGGCGCGGCATGTCAAGGAACTCTATGTCGCCGGACAACAGATCGTCGGAGACGGGAAGCTGATGACTGTCGATTACGATGCCGCGCTCCGGGAACTGGTGAAACAGGCGCGGTCGGTCAGGCCGAGGCTGGAACCCAAGCGTAGCGATGCGGAGTTCCTATCGCAGATCGTTCGGCGCCACTATGCCACGCGATATTCGTGACTGGCGACCGGGTCGGCGGCCATGCAGATCAACCGCTATGCCGTCCGCGACGTCTCGCGGATCGGCCGCGCAGCAACCAAGGGGTGGTCGAGGTCGGTCGTATGCGCGGCGTCCCAGCCGCCCGGCGAATCCCAGCCAGTGACGCCTTTACCGAAGAATTCGCGGTTGGCGGTCTCGAACGGCTTCTGCTCCGGTTTCAGCTCGCCGTCCCAGACGATCGCATCGACCGGGCATATCGACAGGCAGAGACCGCAATTGATGCATTCTTCGGGATGGATGTAGAACATCCGCCCGCCCTCGTAGATGCAATCGACCGGACAGGCGGCCGTGCAGTCGCCGTCCTTCACGTCGATGCAGGGCTCCGTGATGATATAGGCCATCGCTCTCGCGCATCCGATGTCGGGGAGCAGTGTCGCATGCGGGAGCGTTCGAAAGAAGTATCGATTCCTGTTGGGGATGTTGCCGAAACGGCAACGAAGAGGGAGGCCGAGCCGTCTCCCGTTCCGCTGTCCTGTCAGGTCTTTTCTCCCCCGAGTCGTGCCGGCGATGACGGTCGTGCTGGGGATTGCGAGCCGCATGCGCCCGGGAAATGCGCTGCCGCAGCGGCCACTGTGCCCTGAATGAATGCAGGCAGGACGGGACTGACCATCGATCCCGCTACCGGGACAGGAGCGATGTGAGAGATTGCCCTCCTGTCAGGAATCGAGTTCCTTCAGGAAATCCACGATACGCGCATTCAGCTCATCCGTCGCTTCGCGCTGCAGCCAGTGCCCTGCGCCTTCGATGAGGTAGACGCCCCGGCAGTCGGCATAGCGCCGGACCGGATCGGCGTAGCGATCGAAACCCTGCATGTGGCGGGACGGTTCACGCGTACCGCCGACGAAGATCGCCGGCTGCTCGATTTTCCTGTCCTTGTAGACCTGCATCTCGTCGAAATCGATGTCCTGTGCCCGGTATCGGTTCAAGGGGCCGCGCAATCCGTGGGAGCGAAAATGGTCAGCATATTCGGCGATTTCCTCACGCGTCAGCCAGGCGGGGAACGGATCGGGTTCGGGCAGGCCGTCCAGCAGCGTCGTCGATCCAGCAGGCCGGACCAGCGCTTCGACCGGATCGGCAAGCGTCGTGTCGCCGGACAGGTTGAAATGCATCACCCGGATGAATCTTTCGAGGTCGGCCTCGAACTCGGCCTCCGCCACGCCTTCCTCGCGCGTGAAATAGGCCTGGTAGAAGAGCTTGTCGGGATAGAGTTCGGCGTAGGCTTCCGAAGGCTTCTTTGCCGGAGCCGGCGCGGGTGGCGAAGAGAGGCCGATGACCGCCCGAACCACGTGGGGTCGCATGTAGGCGGTGGCGTAGACGATCGGCGCGCCCCAGTCGTGCCCGACGAGCACCGCCTTCCCGTCGGTGCCGAGGGCGCGGATGATCGCCTCGTTGTCGCGGGTCAGCCTTTCCATCGTGTAGGCGCTGATCTCGTTTGGAGCGTCGGATCCACCGTATCCGCGCACGTCGAGCGCCGCCGCCCTGTAACCCGCCGCCGCGACAGCCCGCATCTGCGTACGCCACGAGATCCATGCGTCGGGCCAGCCATGCACCATGAGCACGAGCGGACCTTCGCCGAGCGTGGCGACGTGGAGGCGGTTTGCGTCGGGGCCTTCGACGAATTCGTGCCTGAATTCTTCCATCGTTCCGTTCCCGCGATCCGCTCGAGACACACTTGAGGAGGTCGGCCGCGCGTCGAAACCGCGATCGAAGGTGTCTTCATGACGAGCAGGCGTCCGGCGAGTGCTGGACGCCTGCTCAATCCCGTTACTGGCTAGCCTTCTCGCCCTCTGCGATCGCCGCGCGCAGCGCGGCAAGCTGACCGGCGGGATCCTTGACGCCCTTCTCCTCGGCGCGCTTGATCCAGGCTTCCTCGACAGGCTTGAGCTTTTCGGCGAGGTCGGCGCGAAGCTTCTCGTCGCCCTCGATGACCTCGTAGCCGTTGTCCCTGAATATCTTCAGGGCTTCTTCGTCGGCCTTCATGTAAGCGACACCGATGTCACGCGCGAGCTTCTCACCCGCGACCTCCTCGATGGCCTTGCGATCCTCCTCGGAGATTTCCGCCCATTTGTCCTGATTGATGAACATGAGGTTGACCGCATTCGACATCCCGCCAGGGATGATCGTGACAGCGTCGAGCAGATCAAGCTGGTTGAAGCCCGGGATCGTGTTCGGAATCGTGATCTGTCCGTCGATCGCGCCGGTCGCCAGCATCTCGAAAGCTTCGGTCGAAGACTTGAGGATCGGCACGCCGCCGAGCAGTTCCAGCGCCATGACCGTGTTGGGATTGGGGGTGCGCAGCTTGAGACCCTTGAAGTCGTCGACCGAATTGATCGGCCGGCCCTCGGTGTGCGGCTGAAGCGGCGAGATCATCCAGATCGACAAAACCTTGATGCCATCGTATTCGCCAGCCGGTTCGATGTATTCCTTGAAATGGCGGTAGTAGGCCGGGCCCATGACGGCTGCATCGTTTCCGAGCAGGGGAAGTTCTCCGACTTCGGAAGCGACATAGCGCCCCGGCGTGTACGATGCGACCGTGAAGCTCATATCGGCGAGGCCGTCGCGAACGACTTCGATCTGGCTCGCCGCGGTACCGACCACCTTCGGCAGCACTTCCACCTTCACCCGGCCTTCGGTGACCTTCTCGATCTGCTCGAAGAACGGAACGTAGACATCGGTCCACAGGAAGTGCGCAGGTGGAAGCCACGAGGAATACTTGATTGTGGTGTCGGCCCAGACGGCCGTGGAGCCGAGCATGACGAATGCGGCAGTGCCGAGAGCGGCAAGTCTTCTGGCTAGCATTTGATCCTCCCAATCGTGCGCACGATCAGTTTCGCGCAGTCTGAGCGTCGCGGAATCCAGCCAGCTACGAAGTCCCCCGCGTTAGGGACCAGTCGGCGGCGGCAATCCTGCCCTCGGTCCATCCGGCGGATTCGCCTGCCGCCGTACCGGTTGCGTACGGACGGACCGGCTTCCACGGTGCGGGTGGAAATATCCGTTGCCCCCGTTGCGGGGGACTGTTCTTCGGTTGCCGGCGATCATTCTGAACGAGTTCCGGCGATCCGGCCGCGGGATGCCCGCACCGGCGGGGCGGCTTCAACGACCGGGAGGGAATGGGAATGCGTCTGGCAGGCAAGATTGCGTTGGTCACCGGTGCCGCCTCGGGGTTGGGAGCAGCCACGGCCAGGCGCTTCGTGGAGGAAGGCGCGAAGGTATGCGTCGGGGACATTCTCGAACCGGAGGCAAGCGCGGTCGTTGAGGGCCTCGGCGGAAATGCCTTCTTCCAGCGGCTTGACGTGACAGACGAGGGTTCCTGGAAGGCAGCGGTCGAGGCAATCCTCGGCAGGCACGGCCGTCTCGACATCCTGGTCAACAACGCCGGAACGGGGCCGGGAACGACCGATCTCTTCGAGGACAGCGCCTGGGAACGGCAGATCGCCATCAACACGAAAGGCCCGTTCCTCGGCATCAAGGCGGTCGTCCCCACCATGCAGTCGCAAGGCGGCGGCGCGATCGTCAACATCTCATCCATTTCCGCCAAGGTCGGCATGGGGCTGCATCTCGGATACGGCGGATCGAAGGGCGCGGTGCTAGGCATGTCGAAATCGGCGGCGGTGCAGTTCGCCCGCGACGGGATCAGGGTAAACGCCGTGATGCCCGGCGTCATGCCGCCGATGCGCAATTCGACCGTAAAGGCGGACCCCGCCACCCGCCAGCGCATGCTCGATGCCGTGCCGCTGGGTCGCATGGGCGAAGTCGAGGACATCGCCAACGCGGTCTTGTTCCTCGC
>CATMOC010000389.1 GCA_950071955.1 uncultured Mesorhizobium sp.
CCGCGCCGAAAGCCGCCGCCGCAAGCACGTAGCGCCGGTCCGTCCGGTCCGAGATTCGACCTGCCGGCAGTTGCGAGAACGCGCCGGCGATGACCGCCAGGCTCATCATCAGGGCGATCTCGAAGGTCGAGATACCGATGCGCGCGCCGTAAACCGCGCCCAGCGTTCCCCAGGCGCCGTTGGCCACGCCCACGAGCAGGCAGCCGGCGAACGAGACGGGCGAGTTGCGGTAGAGCGCCTTGAGGTCCAGCGAGACGTTCATCAGGGGCCGCGGGCTCGCTTCCGTGGACACCGCCGTCGGAATGAGCGCGAGGCAGAAGAAGATGCCGGTAACCATGAACAGCGAGGCGGTCGTGACGTCTCCGGCCGCGACGATCATCTGGCCGGCCATGATCGCGGCGTAGGTCACCATCATGTAGATGCCGAAGACGGTGCCCCGGTTCTCGTTGGTGGCGCTCTCGTTCAGCCAGCTTTCGATGACCATGAAGGCGCCGGCCATGCAGAAGCCGGTAAAGATGCGCAGGAATATCCAGGTGTACTGCTCGACGATCAGCCCCGTCATCAGCGCGATGATCGCGGCAGATGCCGCGAAGGCCCCGAACGCCCTTATGTGGCCGACGCGCCGGACGAGCCGCGGCGCGAGCAGGCAACCGGCGACGAAGCCGCCCGCCCAGGCCGTTCCGAGAAAGCCGAGCGAGGAGGTCGGGAAACCCTCCGCCTGTCCGCGCAGCGGCAGGAGCAGGCTGTGCAGGCCCGAGGCCGCCAGAAGGAAGGCGGTGCCGCGCAGGAGCGAGAAGATGGGCGTGTAGCTTGCTAACATTCCGGCCATTCGTGGTCGTGGCTGCGATTCGAGCCGTTCCATGATGGTGTCTTTCTGCCGCGGGAGCGCCGCGTCAACCCGTCATCTTCGGCTGAACAGAGCTTCCGCGGCCGATTTCGTTCTGTCCTTGGTGGCAAGCTCGGCCTCCAGCCGCTCAATCTCCGCCCGCAGCAGCCCGATCCGCTCCTCCAGTTCGGCGACCGACAGCAGCGAAAGTTCCTGTCCGATCTCGTGCGGTCTCGGCTTCTTGGCCGGTGCATCGTGGAAAATACTCATGGCGTCGCCTCCTGTTGGCCGAACACGGCCGGGAGGATACAGTTCGAGGCGGGGTGGAATCAAATTAGCCCCCGAAGATGGATGCGGACAGGAGACGACATGGCGCAGGCGATCCCGGAGACGATGACCGCGATAGCGATTTCCGAACCCGGCGGCCCCATGGTCCTTAAGCAGGAGCGGCGGCCGGTGCCCGGGCCCTCCGGCGGCGACATCCTGATCCGCGTGCGCGCCGCCGGCGTCAACCGCCCCGACGTAGCACAACGCCAGGGCGCCTATCCGCCGCCGCCAGGCGCCTCCGACCTTCCCGGCCTGGAGGTTGCCGGGGAAGTAGCCGCGACGGGCCCGGAGGCGACGCGCTGGAAGGTGGGCGACAAGGTCTGCGCCCTGACGCCGGGCGGCGGATACGCCGAGTACTGCCTGACGCATGAGAGCAACGCGCTCCCCGTCCCGCACGGCTTCACGCTAACTGAGGCGGCGGCCCTGCCGGAAACCTTCTTCACCGTATGGCACAACGTGTTCCAGCGCGGCGGCCTTCGGGCAGGGGAGAGCTTCCTGGTGCATGGAGGATCGTCGGGGATCGGCACGACGGCCATCCAGTTGGCCAAGGCCTTCGGAGCGGGGGTCTTTGCGACCGCCGGCTCGTCCGAGAAATGCGAGGCCTGCCGAACGCTGGGCGCCGACCGGGCGATCAACTACCGCGAGGAGGATTTCGTTTCCGTCGTGAAGGAAGCGACGGAGGGCAAGGGCGTCGACCTGATCCTCGACATGGTGGGCGGCGATTACATCGACCGGAACTACGAGGCGGCGGCGGTGGAGGGACGCATCGTGCAGATCGCCTTCCTCGGCGGTCCCAAGGCGACCGCGAATTTCGCCAAGCTCATGATGAAGCGCCTCGTCCACACCGGTTCGACGCTGCGGCCCCGCACGACCGAGTTCAAGGGCCAGATCGCGGCCGAGCTCGAACGCCAGGTCTGGCCGCTGCTGGGCGAGCGGCGCGTGGCTCCCGTCATGGACATGATCTTTCCGCTGCGCGACGCCTGGCGGGCGCACGAGCGGATGGAGGAGGGTCAGCACATCGGAAAGATCGTGCTGGACGTGGGATAGAGTCGCTACAGCGCCTCGCGCGACGACCGGCGGTCGAAGGTGGCCGCGTCGCGACCTTCCATGGACCTGTAGAAGTCGGCGAGCTGCTTGCCGCGCTCCGGTTTGAAGGTGCGGCCGGCCGGCTTCAGCTCCGCGATCCGGTCGATCCGGAAGGCGCGGAAGCTCTCGCGCATCTCGCACCAGCCGACCAGCGTCCAGACCTTGCCCCAGAACCACAGGCCGAGCGGGCGTACGTCGCGCATGGTGCCGCGCCCTCCCTCGTCGCGATAATCGAGCGTCAGCACGGCGCGGGCCTCGATCGCGCGTTCGATCGCATCGATCGATTCCCGGTCCGACTGGCTCACCACGTAGAGCGGCGCGTGGATCTCCGTGCGCGATATGCGGTCGCGCTCGGAATCCGGCAGCACCGCGCCGATCTTCACCAGTGCCTCCTCGGCCGAGCGCGCCATGGCCGCGCCGCCGAAGGCCCGGACCATGCGGGCGCCCGCAACCAGCGCCACGATCTCGTCGCGCGTGAACATCAGCGGCGGCAGGTCGTAGCCGGACCGCATGATGTAGCCGACACCGGCCTCGCCATCGATGGGAACGCCGGTCGACTGAAGGTCGGCGATGTCACGGTAGATCGTCCTTTCGGAAACCTCGAGCCATTCGCCGAGGATGCGCGCCGTCACGAGACGGCCGCCGCGGAGATGCTGAACGATCTGGAACAGGCGGTCGGCGCGTCTCATGCGGTCTGCTTCTCCTGTGACGGTGGCTCAGCTCGTGAAAAGGCCGATGCTGTTGCCGTCGGGATCGAGGCAATAGGCGAAGCGGCCGGCGGGAATGCTGATGACGGGGGACAGAACCTTGCCGCCATTGGCCGTCACCCGCTCCATCGCTTCCTCAAGAGGGGCTGGGACCGCCAGGTGGATGGTGTTGCCCGATCCGTCCGCCGCCGGCCTGCCAGGGTAGATGTGGCCCGCGACCGAGTTCTGCCCCGTGGTCTTGAAGACCGACATCGGGTTGGGACCTCCCTCCTGATCGGTCAGCTCGTTCTGCAGGACGGCGCCATAGAAAGCCTTGGCGCGCTCCATGTCCGTCACCGGGATCTCGAACCATACGACTGCATTTTCCGGCGCGAAACTGGCCATGGGTAACTCCTTTGCTGATTAGATAGTGGCAGGAGGCTCCTGACAACATCCTGTCAGGAGCCGGCAGGAAACCGCTTCACAGGCGGAAGAGAATTCCCGCGCGCCGCGACAGGCGCGCGGAATGCGTATCGGGCCAGCCGATATCCTTGCGGATATGCAGCGGGAGGCCGTTGATCAGGTGTTCGGTCCTGACTTCGTCGCGCCAGGCGCGCCAGCCAGCGGCCATCCGGCCGACGACGCCAAGATAGGATCGTGAGTTCGCGTGCATGATAGTCCTCCATCGAACGAATTCTCGATGGAGTGACCTTCGCACGGTGCTCCTGACAGCCTTGCGTCAGGACGCGGACCTCATTCCGCGGGGACCGGAACGGTGTAGTTCAGGGGCAGCCTTCCGCCGTCGGCATAAATGGTCTGCCCGGTGATGTAGCTGGCCTCGTCGGAGGCCAGGAACACAGCGATCGCGGCGATTTCGGCGGGTTCGCCGATACGGCCGAGAGGCGTGCGCGAGAGGATCCGGTTTCTCCCGGCCGGATCGGAATTCACGGAGGACAGCATGTCGGTCATGATCGAGCCAGGTCCGATCGCGTTGACGCGGATGCGGTAGGGTGCGAGCGACAGTGCCATCGCCTTGGTCAGCTGGTTCACGCCGCCCTTGGACACCGAGTAGGGCACCTGGTTGGCGATCGCGAAGACGGCGTTGATCGACGACATGTTGACGATCGAGCCGGGCGTGCCGCCATTGTTGACCTTCTCGACCATGTGGCGCGCCACCGCCTGGCCCGTGAGGAACGTGCCCTTGAGATTCACGCTCAGCACGCGGTCGAAATCCTCCTCCGTGAGATCGAGGAAGTCCGCGCCGTGCACGATGCCGGCATTGTTGACGAGAATGTCGATGTCACCATACGAGTCGATCGCCGCGGCGACCAGGTTGTGCACGTCCAGCCGCCGCCCGACGTCAACCTTCATGTACTGCACCTCGCCGAGACGGCCGAGGTCCTTCTCCGCCGCGGCCCCCTTCTCGGCGTCGACGTCGGCGATGACCACCTTCGCTTTCTCGCGCAGGAAGCGCTCAGCGATGGCATAGCCGATGCCGCCGGCGGCTCGGACTTCACGAC
>CATMOC010000390.1 GCA_950071955.1 uncultured Mesorhizobium sp.
GGCGAGGGACGGTTGTCGGCTTGGCTTGCCGACATCGCCCAGTGGCGCCGCGCGTGGCACGAATTCACCGCCCCCAACTTCGAGATTCACGCCTCGCCCATCCGCCCCGAGCGTGTCGTCGCCACGCTCCAGCGACTGCTCGATGCCGAGGCGATCGTCTGCGCCGATCCCGGCACGCCCTGCCCCTATTTTTCGGCGCACTACCGCTGGCCGTCGGCCGGACGCCACTTCATCACCAACCGCGCCCATGGCGCGCTCGGCTTCGCGATGGGCGCGGCGATCGGCGCCCATGTCGGGCGGCCGTCGGTGAAGACGGTGTCGGTGATGGGTGACGGCTCCTTCGGCATGAGCGTCGGCGAACTCGAAACCGTTATCCGCTACCGGATGCCGATCACCTTCGTGACGCTCTCCAACAGCGTCTTCGGCTGGATCAAGGCCGGCCAGCGCTCCGGCTTCGGCGCGCGCTTTCACAACGTCGATTTCACGCGCACCGACCATGCGGCGGTCGCGGCCGCCTATGGGCTGAAGAGCTGGCGCGTCGAGGATCCGGCCAACCTCGGGCCGGTCCTTAAGAAGGCGCTCGCGGCCGGTGAGCCGACGCTGGTCGACATCGTCACGCAGCCGCTCGACGAGGCGGCAGCGCCGGTCTCGGAGTGGGTCGCCTGATAAGTCAAACACATTTTGCCGATAAATCGTTGACATTTTATTCCTGTGTGACAGGATCAGGCAACGTCAAAAGGCGCAGGCAGGGGAACTGATGGCCACACAGGGAGACGTCGGATCCGAGAGCGCCAAGCCGCCCGTGGCGGTGATCGGCGCCGGGATCGTCGGCGTCTCGACCGCCCTATGGCTGCAGCGCGACGGCCACGACGTCGTCCTGATCGACCGCGGGGAACCTGGCGAAGGGACGAGCTACGGAAACGGCGGCGTGCTCGCCTCCTGCTCCATCGTGCCGGTTACCGTCCCCGGGCTCATGCGCAAGGCGCCGCGCATGCTTTTCGATCCCGCCCAGCCGCTCTTCCTCAAATGGTCCTACCTGCCGCGGCTCCTGCCCTGGCTGCGGAAGTACCTCTCGCACTGCACGCCCGAACAGGTGAACCGCATTGCGGATGCGATGCTGCCGATCGTCGGCGACAGTCTCGCCGACCACCAGGCGCTGGCTGCGGGAACGGGCGCCGAGAAGTGGCTGAAACCGTCGGACTACGTCTTCGTCTACAATGACCGGGCGCACTATTCCGGCGATGCCTTCGGCTGGGGCATCCGCAAGGCGCGCGGCTTCGAATGGGACGAACTCGAGGGCGAGGCGCTGCGCGCCTATGACCCGGCGCTCGATGCGAAGCTGGGCTTCGCGGCGCGCTTCGGCAATCACGGCACGATCACCGATCCCGGCCGCTACGTGAAGGATCTCGCTGACCAGGTGGTTGCCATCGGCGGACGGCTGGTCAAGGGCGAAGTCACGGATTTCGTGCGCGAGAACGGCCGCGTCACCGGCATACGCATGGGCAGCGAGACGGTCGCCTGCTCGGCCGCCGTTCTCGCCACCGGCGTCTGGTCGAAAACACTGTGCCGCAAGCTCGGCCTCGACGTGCCGCTGGAAAGCGAGCGCGGCTACCACCTAGAACTGTGGGAGCCATCGGTCATGCCGCGCCATCCGCTCATGATCGCATCGGGAAAATTCGTCATGACGCCGATGGACGGACGCCTGCGGCTCGCCGGCATCGTCGAGTTCGGCGGGCTGGACGCGCCGCCCTCGCGCGCGCCGTTCGATCTCCTGATGAAGAACGCACAGGCAGCGCTGCCTGGCCTGCGCTGGAAGGAAAAGACCGAATGGATGGGCCACCGGCCGGCGCCGGCCGACTCCATTCCCGTCATCGGCGAGGTGCCGGGCACGAGGGGGATGTTCCTCGGTTTCGGACACCACCACGTCGGGTTGACCGGCGGGCCGAAGACCGGGCGCATCCTCGCGCAGCTGGTTTCCGGCCGCACGCCGAATTTAGACCTTGCGCCCTACGCCCCTTCGCGTTTCCAATAGGAAAAAGAAACCACAAGACGACCGGGAACTTCACTTCAGCCACCACAATGATGGGAGAACGACAATGACCAGGACACTCAAGACGCTTCTCGCCGCCACGGCGATGACCGGAATGACCGCCAGTGCTGCGCTCGCCGAGAAGTGGGACATGCCGATGGCCTATCCGGCGACCAACTTCCACTCGGAAAACGCGGCCGAGTTCGCCAAGTGCGTCAGCGACGGGACCGGCGGCGATCTGGAGATCGTCACCCACCCCAACGGCGCCCTATTCGCCGGCAACGACATCAAGCGCGCGGTGCAGACCGGCCAGGCGCCGATCGGCGAGCGGCTCCTGTCCGCCCACGCCAACGAGAACCCGCTCTACGGCGTCGATTCCATCCCCTTCCTCGCAACCTCCTTCGCCGACTCCGAAAAGCTCTGGGAGGCGGCGAAGCCGAAGCTCGAAGAGGTGATGGACAGCCAGAACCTTGTCTACATCTACGCCGCGCCGTGGCCGCCGCAGGGCTTCTACTTCAAGAAGCCGGTCGAATCCGTCGCCGATATGAAGGGCATCAAGTTCCGCGCGTATAATGCCGCGACTGCCCGCATCGCCGAACTGGCCGGCATGGCGCCGGTGCAGATCGAGGCCGCCGAACTCAGCCAGGCGCTGGCGACCGGCGTCGCCGAGAGCTTCATCTCCTCGGGCTCCACGGGTGTCGACTCGAAAGTCTGGGAGAGCCTGACGCATTTCTACGACGTGCAGGCCTGGCTGCCGCGCAACGCCGTCTTCGCCAACAAGGACGCCTTCAACGCACTGAGCGACGAAGCCAAGAAGGTGGTCATGGACTGCGGCGCCGAGGCCGGAAAGCGCGGCGCGGCGAAGTCGGAGGAACTGACCGCCGGCTACCTGAAGACGCTGGCCGACAACGGGATGACCGTCGGCGCGCCGAGCGACCAGCTGAAGAGCGACCTCGCCAAGTTCGGCGAGACGATGACGCAGGAGTGGATGGACGCCGCGGGTCCCGCCGGCAAGGAAATCGTCGATTCCTACAAGGCGATGTGATCTGCGACGATCCTCGCGAAGCGGTCCGGCTCCGGCCGGACCGCCCCTCCATCGCCTTGCCGGGGACATTCGATGACATCGACCATCAGGCGCGTCCTCGACGCGATCTATGATTTTGCGGCCGTACTCGCCGCGATCTGCCTCGTGCTCATCCTGATCGTGATCGTGCTGCAGATGGCGTCGCGGTGGACCGGCATCTCCTTCCCCGGCTCTACCGCCTATGCCGGCTACCTGATGGCCGCCTCTTCCTTCCTCGCCTTCGCCCACGCGTTGAACCGCGGCGCGCATATCCGCGTCAGCCTGCTCCTCACCGCGCTCGGCGGACACCGCTTGTGGGGCGAACTCTGGGGCCTTCTGATCGGCACGGCCGCGAGCACCTATCTCGCCTGGTACGCGGTCAAGTCCGTCTACTGGTCCTACGCCTTCAACGACATAAGCCAGGGGCAGGACGCGACGCCGATCTGGATACCGCAGGTCCCCGCGGCGGCCGGCGCAGTGTTGCTTGCGGTCTGTTTCGCCGACAATCTCGCGACGCTCCTCCTCACGCGCAGGGACAACATCCGCTCCTCCGCCATCGACCAGCCGGCGGAATAGAAGATGGAACAGCTGCTCCCGATCGGGATCTTTCTCTTCGTCCTGTTCCTGCTGCTCGGCAATGTCCGCGCCGCCCTGATCGCGGTGGCGATCATCCCGATCTCGTTCTTCATGACCGCCATCGGCATGAACTACCTGGGGGTGTCGGGAAACCTGATGAGTCTCGGCGCGCTCGATTTCGGCCTCATCGTCGACGGCTCGGTCATCATCATCGAGAACTGTCTGAGACGACTATCCGAACGCCAGCATCACGAAGGCCGTTTGCTCAGCCTGCGTGAACGGCTCGAGGAGACCACCATCGCCACCCAGGAGATGATCACCACCCGATTTGGCGTCGAACGTGCTCTACGCTACGCTTTCAATTTCGCCCGGAACAAAAAAGCCGCTGGCGAAGGAAAAGGCCTGCTCACACTCGTTCACAAGACCAACGTGCTGACCTACGTGCACGGGACCTGGTGGCGCGCGTTCAACGAAATCGGCGACGCCGAGAGGGCTTTGAGGGACGCGCCTGTCAAAGTCGATGTCGACTTTTCCACGCCGCGCCACAACCATAACCCGATCGAACTGCACGCAGTGACCCTGGCGTGGCAGGACGACACGCTCCGTATTCACGATGCGCAGCAAGGCCTGGCGCACGTCGCCTGGACGCTCGCGCAAGTGTTCGAAATGCCGGAGGACAAGGTAATCGTCACCTCGCCCTTCGTGGGCGGGGGGTTCGGCAGCAAGACGCTGTGGCCGCATCACATCATCGCCGCGGCAGGCGCGCGTCTCATC
>CATMOC010000391.1 GCA_950071955.1 uncultured Mesorhizobium sp.
GTATGCCCGGTCCCTGGCCTCGGCGACCGTCGCACCCTGGCCCGTGACCGTCAGCACCCGACCTCCGGCCGTGACAAGGCGGCCGTCGACCTCTCCGACCCCGGCACGGAACACGGTGACGCCGTCGACGTCCGAGGCAGCCTCGAGGCCCTCGATCGGATCACCGGTGCGGGGCGATGCCGGGTAGTCCTCGGATGCGCACACCACGGCTACCGCAGCGCCATCGTCGAACGTGGGCGCGGAGCCGAGGGATCCCGCGGCGGCCGAGGCGGCGATCAGAGCGACGATACGCATGTGTTTTTCATCCTTCAGAAGGTTCAACGAGGTCATGAATCCCCGCAAAGGTGTGATAACGGAAATGTGAGCCGAGTCGCAAGCGAATTCTCACGGGTTCGTGATCTTCCGTGAGCGGTACGTGTGGATGAAGCCGGTCGTCAGGCCGCTTCCATCGGGGCGTTGGCCAGGCTCTCTTCCATCTCGGTGAACGAGGGCTGGGCGCCGGAGGGGATATCCCCGCGACCGATCTCGACCCGGCCGATATCGCGATCGGCCAACCGATCGATCTCACGATCGAACGACGCAGCGACGATTTCGTCCTGGTCTGGGCGAACCCCCGATGACGAACCCGACCCGAGGAGCACCATGATGAGTACCACCGTCCCGTCCGATGTCGATGTCGACGACGCCGGCATTCTCTCCCGGCCCCTGGATGACCCTGGCGCCGGTCGTGGGAAGCGTGCGCAGCCATTTCTTCGAGGACTTGTAGGAGCAGTGCTCGTTCCACATTGCCGAGAATATGCCGAGCTCGGTAAAGGTCGGCTCCCGCCCGATCAGGTCGAGAATGCGCTGGTATTCTTCCGGCTTCAGCCCATGCGCGGAGATCAGTTCCGGGGTGATGGGAACGGTGTTGGGGATGTTCATGCGAGCCGTGGACTCCGAAGGCGCGGTGTTGTCGTCCCCATAGCGCAACGCCGGGCGGGATGCACCCGAGCGCTGCCAAAAAGCCACTGAAAATGCGGGGTCGTCCCGATCAACCGAAGTTGTCGTGGCCGGCGGCGCCGCCTTCGAGCAGGCGGCGGACAGTTCCCAGGCCGCGCCGCACATCGTCGCGGACCGGGGGACCCGAGAAGGCGATGCGGATGCGGTGGAAGATCTTGTCCGTGCGGGACGGCTTGAATTCGTCTTCCTCGTCGATCAGCACGCCTTCGCTCGCCGCGGCGTTGCGGAAGATGCCGGAAAGCCAAGGCTCCGGGAGCTTCATCCAGAGAAACGGCGCCTGCGAGCCGGAGACGAAATCGAGCCCGCCAAGAAGCTCGCGCGCCATGGCTTCACGGTCGGCGATTTCACGCCGCACCCTGTCGCGGATGGCGTCCGCTTCGCCGGAAAGCACCAGCCGGGCGGCGAGTTCGGCCAGCAGGAACGGCTTGCCGCCCGTGAGCATCCGGTAGGCCGTCTGCACGCGGGCGGCATAGTAGGGCGGGCAGGCGACCCAGCCGGCGCGGATGCCCGCGGCCACGGATTTGGAGAGCCCGCCGACGTGGAACGTGCGCTCCGGGGCGAGGGCAGCGAGCGGTATTGCCCGATCCGCGATCAGCGAACCGTAGACCGCATCCTCGATCAACCAGACGTTGTATCGCCGCGCGATCTCGACGATCTGCCGCCGCCGCGCTTCGGAGAGAACCCCGAGCGTCGGGTTCTGCATGTCGGGCATCAGGAAGGCCATCTTCGGATGCTGCTGGGCGCACAGATGCTCGAAGTCCTCCGGGCACATGCCCTCGCCATCCATGTCGACCGCGACGGGCCGCCGGCCGATCAGGGCAGCACTGCGCGCCACCGAGGAATAGGTGAGCTGTTCGAAGACGATGCGGTCGCCGGGAGCGGTCACCGCCGCGATCACCGACAGGATCGCGGCGTGAGCTCCCAGCGCGGGCACGATATCGTCCGCCTGAGGCCGCCAATCGCCCGCCGCGAGCCATGCCCTGCCTGCTTCGAGCCACGAGGGCGCGGCGGTGCGAACGTAGTCCAGGCTTTGACGGGACTGCTCGCGCGCTATGCGCGACGTCAGAGCCTCGATGGCGGCGGTCTGACCGACATCGGGCGCGGCGGTCGTATCGAGCCGCAACTGCCCGGGCGGCGAGACGAACGCCCGCGTTCCGCCGAAGAAATCCGGTGCCGGATGTGGGTCGGGCGCGGCGGCGCTCTCGCTGCCCAGCACGAACGTCCCGCGTCCGACCTCCCCGGAGACAAGGCCCTTCTCGCGCACCAGCGCGTAGGCGCGGCCGACCGTGCCGATGGTCACGCCGATGTCGTAGGCCAGGTTGCGCTGGGGCGGGAGTTTCGCGCCGACAGGAAGCGCCCCCGAGGCGATGTCGCTCTCGATCTGGCCGGCGAGCCGCAGATACAGCGGCCCCGCTCCCTCGGCTAGTTTTGGCATCCAATTTGTCATCGTGACAATTCTCTATATTGTATCGAAATGTGAGTCAATACATACACCGGGCGGACAAATGACAGGTACAATCGAGTGAAAGGACAGGTGCAATGAGCACAACAGAAACAGTCCCGGCGCGGCACGGGAGGCTGCAGGCACGGGCAGCGTATACCCGCCCAGGCTTGGGGGGAATGTTGACCTGGACAGTCCGCCGCATCGAGAACGCGTTCGAACGGCGGCGCCAGAGGCGCGACCTGATGGCGCTCACCGACGACCAATTGAAGGACATTGGCATCTCCCGCTCGATGGCGCACAAGGAAGCGTCGCGACCCTTCTGGAAATAGCCCGCCGACCGGCGGCCCAGACAGACGCCACGCCGTTCACGCCGTCTGCGAGCAGGAATCCGAGCCGCCGATCCACCGCTTGAGATCGGCGGAAACGCGGGGTCCCGCGGGCTGGTCCAGGAGCGGTCCGAACGCGTCCACCCTGGCCGGATCGCCCTCCGCCTGCACGACGAGCATCGGCTTTCCGCCAAAGTTGCTTTTCGGGACAAGAAGGAAGCGCGGTCGGCCCGAAAAGGAGTTCAGTTCGTTGGCGAAGCTGTAGCTGCGGAACGCCGCATCATTGCTGGCAAACCAGCATTTGTGGGCGGTGATCGCGACCTGCTCCATCGCCCGCAACGCCGCGCTCTTGGAAGATGAAGCGACCGCTGCGGGTCCCGCGGGCGCCGACTGACAGGCGGTCAAAGCGGCCATGCAAAGCAGCAGGCTGGCGCGGAAGCCTCTGCTTCGGCTCCGAAAACGGTATTCGGACCGCCGTGCACCGATCGTCGAAACATTCATGCCGAACCCGTTCTCCGCCGGTTGTCGGCGCCGGACCGCCAAATGGTATGCCTCCGACCCCATCGCCGCCTCGTTCGCGGCCGTTGTGCGGGCCCAACGCGCTTGCGGCGACGACCGCGAGTCGCGTTCCGATCATAGGCACAAAGCGATGTTGCTGCCACTCCACGTGCTGGCAGGTAATAAGCCCGAGCGCCGCAGTCCCCGGACGCGTGCGGATAAAGGGGCCACTACGCTCCGGGACCAGAATCCGCGGAAATGCTTGCGTTTTGCAGTGCAACATGATTACGGATTCCTGGGGCCGATCAGACATGTGGAGATTCTAACCAGATGTGGATACGGATTGTCGCGCTTGCCGCCTTTCTTTCATTGATACAAACGGCCTCCTTCGCCGAAGACACGACCGAGAATATTGGCGACTGGCTCCTCACCCGGTCGACGGACGAAAACAACCCTATCTCGCTGACGTGTCGGCTGGATTCGGGAAAGCGAGGGAACGAGGCCAGGATGCGTCTGGTCAATCGCCTCGATGCGTCCGCCGCCGGTCCCACCCGCGGCAGCGCGTACTTCAATTTCGATCTACCGGAACGCGTCTTCGACAAGCGCCGGAATGTCGACGCCGTCGTCGCGATCCCCGGTCACGGCGAGTGGAAGAGCAGTGCGACCTGGATCCCCCGGAAGACGGATGGAAGGCTTGCGCTGGTTGCCGACCCGTCCATCGACAGCGTCGTGCAGCCCTTGGCCAAGGGCTCCGAGGTCGAGATCCGGCTCGGGGACAAGGTCTACGCGATCGGACTGCAAGGATCCTACAAGGCCATGGTGCGCTATGAAGCCTGCCTCGCCGACGTCAGATGGATCAGTTCCGACGCCGTAGCCGACTGAGGAATTGCACCGGCCGGGGCACGCCGGGCAAGCGGTCAATCGGCGTCCCTGTAGGCGATGCCGGTGGCCCTGCCGTCGGCGAGCAGGATCCTGGTCGCCATTGCCCCGGTCACGACCTTCAGGTTGCTGCGACGCATGGCCGGTCGCAGATAGGCGGTCGCCGCCGAAGAGCGGCGCCCCTTGTCGATCGTCATCTGCAGGCGGCCGAAGCCTTCCTGGACGGCGCCGTTATAGTCGTCGGTCTGTGGATAGCCGGCGCTGCGGCTG
>CATMOC010000392.1 GCA_950071955.1 uncultured Mesorhizobium sp.
CTCTTCGATTGTCATCCGTGTTCCTTCACGAAGGCAGCGGCCGCGCCGGCGCCCACGAAAGCGAACAGCGGCACTCCCGCAGTAGAGGCCCAGGCCGGCATCCAGGCCAGTGCCAGCACCGCCGCCAGCGCCGCGGCCAGCCCGTACCAGGTCACCGCATACTGGAGATGGTTGTTGGGCAGTTCGATTATGGTCACGCCACCGATCGGCAGCCCATTCGCATCCCGGCCCTTTTCGGCATCGATAAAAAACGGAACCGTGTCGGACGGGTCGAGCCCGGAGATCGAGGCCATGGTCGACCAGTCCTTCCAGAAGAATGTGCGTTCCTCCGGCTTGTTGTCCGGTACGATGAAGCTCGGTTTGCCGTCGAGCCTTTCGCGCGCGAGGCCCGTTACCACGACCTCGCCGGCAGGCTGCGAGCCCGGCCGGCGTGCGGGATCCCGAAGGTCGTAGGGAACGAAGCCGCGGTTGACGATGACGGTATTGCCCGATGCGTGGCTTTCGCCGTCGGCGAGAACGAGCGGCGTGTAGACGTACCAGCCCGATTGTCCCTCGCTGGTGGCGAAGAAAAACATCTCCCGGTCGTTGAGGAAGCGCCCGCGCACCGTCACAGGCGTGTATTCCAGCGACCCCTCCTGCAGGCCCAACTCCTCCAGTTCGGCGATGTTTCGGGGCTGCGAATGCGTGCGCTCGTCGATCTGAGCGATGAGCGCTTCCTTCCATTGCAGGCGCCGCACCTGCCAGGTGCCGAGGCCGATGAGGATGGAGAAGACGACCAGACCCGCGGCGAGCGCGATCCACCGCCGTCGCGCGCCGCGGCGCAAGGGCATGTCCTGCGTCATCACTTGTCAAGGCGGCCCTCGGCGGCCTTGTTGCTGTACTGCAAGGTCAAAAGAACGCCCTTGATGAGGCGCAGCGACACCAGCCCAAGCGCGATGGTGAGCGGGATCCACAGAAGGAAGTGGACCCACAGCGGCGGATTGACTGTGACCTCCATCCACAGCGCAAGGCCAACCACCACGAAGCCGATGATGAGGATGACGAAGACGGCCGGCCCGTCGCCCGCGTCCGCGTAGGAGTAATCGAGATCGCAATTGGCGCAGCGGTCACCCACCGCGAGGAATCCCTTGAACAGCTTTCCCTCGCCGCAACGCGGGCAGCGGCCCTTGAGGCCGGCGGACACTGGATCGACCGGCGGATAATGGGCTCGATCTTCGTTCATCATGTTACCCCGCGGTTGGACGCCGGAAGCGTGCCACGGCTCAGGGTTCGCTCGCGGCGCTTCAGGCTCTCGTCTTGGCGCATGCCGTCTTCACTAACCCTCATCAACGTCGCATATGGTGCAGCATGGCGGCCACAAAAAGAAACGGCCGCGTCTCCGCGGCCGCTCGTTGTCGTGCAGCGTGGGCTGTCAATGCCCTGCGGCGATGGTCGCTCCGGCGGAGGCCCAGACGTAGATCGAGGCGAAGAGGAACAACCAGACCACGTCGACGAAGTGCCAGTACCAGGCCGCCGCCTCGAAGCCGAAATGCTGCTTGGGCGTGAAGTCGCCGGCCATGGCGCGGAACAGGCAGACCAGCAGGAAGATGGTTCCGATCAGCACGTGGAAGCCGTGGAAGCCCGTCGCCATGAAGAAGGTGGCGCCGTAGATGGAATCCCTGAACGCGAACGGCGCGTGGACGTACTCGTAGGCCTGCACGCAGGAGAACAGCACGCCGAGCGCCACCGTGAGCACCAGGCCCCAGACGAGGCCCTTACGGTCATTGTGCAGCAGGGCGTGGTGCGCCCAGGTGACGGTCGTGCCGGAAAGCAGCAGGATGATGGTGTTGTAGAGCGGCAGGTGGAAAGGATCGAGCACCTCGATGCCCTGCGGAGGCCACTGGCCGCCGGTGAACTCCGCCCGCGCGACCTGCGCTGCCTCGCCGGGGAACAGCGCGGCGTCGAAGAAGGCCCAGAACCACGCGACGAAGAACATCACCTCGGAGGCGATGAACATGATCATGCCGTAGCGCAGGTGCAGCGACACGACACGGGTGTGATGACCCTCGTGCGCTTCCTTGATCGTGTCCGACCACCAGGAGATCATCGTGTAGATGACGATCAGGAAGCCGACCGCAAAGATCCAGTAGCGGGCGCCGGCAAGGTCGAGGCCGAAGAACGGGACCGACCCCGACTTCATGCTCTGCATCCAGGCGATGCCCCCGATCGCCATGACGAGCGCGCCGACCGAGCCGATGAAGGGCCACGGGCTGGGGTCGATGATATGGTAGTCGTGTTGCGGTTTGGCGTGTCCGTCAGCCATTTCAGCCCCCGAGATTGCTGGACTTGTTGGTGGTCGCGTCCGGCGAAGCCGCGGCAGCGCTGGCGGCCGCGGGTTCCTCGTCGATCGCGAAGAATGTGTAGGAAAGCGTGATCGTCGTCATGTTCTTCAGTTCAGGCACCTCGTCGATCGCGGGATCGACGTAGAAGACCACCGGCATGTCCAGCGTCTCGCCCGGCTTCAGCTCGGTGTCGGTGAAGCAGAAGCACTCGACCTTGTTGAAGTAGGCGCCCGCCATCTCGGGCGTGACGTTGAAGGAGGCGCGCCCGCGCGTGGTCCGGCTCGACGGGTTCCTGACCGTGTAGGAGATCTGCGTCGTCTCCCCGACCGGCATGGTCACCCGGCGCTGGACGGGCTTGAAGTCCCAGGGAAGGTTGCCGGCGACGTTGGCATCGAAGGCAACGGTGATCTTCCGGTCGAGCACCTTGTCGGAGTAGCGGTCGACGCGCTGCGTGGTGCCGCCATAGCCGGTCACCTGGCAAAACATCTGGTAGAGCGGAACGGCGGCGTAGGACATGCCGACCATGGCCGCGAAGGTGCCCAGGCAGGCTCCCGCGACGAGCAGGTTCGACCGCGTCCTGAACTTCTCGTTGCCGTTCTTCGCCGCGCCGGTCATCGCACTCTCACAGGGCCCGGTCGAGGATCGCCGGACCGAACTTGGCGATCGTGGCGATGTAGAAAATGATCACCAGCGCTGCCAGCCCGAGGCCGATCGCGATCGAACGGGCGCGGCGCGCCTTGCGCTGCTTCTCGGTGAGCGTGATGCCGTCCTTGTCTTCGTCAGCCAAGACCATCATCCTCATGCCACCAGAGCGCGCAGGACGACCGCATCGGCCAGATAGGCCGCGAAAATGCCGAACAGGTAGACGATCGAGTACGCAAACAGCGCCTTGGCCGGCTTCATGACGCGATCCTCGTCGGCCTGGTTCAGGACACGCCACGCATACCACACGAAGCCGGCACCCAGCGCCGCCGCGCTGGCCCCATAAGCCGCGCTCGAAAAGCCCAGCACCCAGGGCGCGACACCGACGGCTGCGACGACCACCGAATAGGCGAAGATCTGGCGGCGCGTCGATGCCTCGCCGGCGACGTTGGGCATCATCGGAATGCCGGCGCGGCCGTAGTCACCCGCCTTGAAGAGCGCGAGCGCCCAGAAATGCGGCGGGGTCCACATGAAGATGATCGCGAACAGCAGCACCGGCATCGCGGTGATCTCGCCGGTCGCCGCGACCCATCCGATCATCGGCGGGAACGCCCCGGCCCCGCCGCCGATGACGATGTTCTGCGGCGTTCGCGGCTTCAGCCAGATCGTGTAGAGCACCGCGTAATAGACGATCGACACGGCGAGGATCGCAGCCGCGAGCCAGCCAATCGCGAGCCCCATGATACCCACCGAGGCGGCGGAGAGCATGATCCCGAAATCGCGCGCCTGCGTCCGGCCCATCCGGCCCGAGGGCAGTGGACGCTTCGAGGTGCGTTTCATCCCGGCGTCGATATCGGCTTCCCACCACTGGTTGAGCGCGGCCGCCCCGCCCGCCCCGATCGCGATGCACAGGATCGCGGCGAAACCGAGAAACGCGTTGATCCGCTCGGGCGCAGCGAGCAGTCCGCACAGCCCGGTAAAGATCACCAGCGTCATCACGCGCGGCTTCGTCAGCGCGAAGAAATCGCGCCACTCGGCGGGCATGGCGGGCTTCGGCGCCGCGTTGGGGGGATCGATGGATGTCACGACAAGCGCGCCTATAGGCGGACAAGGGCCGTGTGGAAAGCGACCGATGCGCCGGTACGAAATCGACAATCGACGCGCCGGGGAAGGAAGTGGCATAAGCGCTCGTACCACGGAGGGAGAGCCAAGGGTGAACAAGCGATACGCGGCGCTGCTGGCCGCCACGGCCTTTTCGCTGGCCGCTCCCGCGACCCTGCACGCACAACCGGTCGCTGCGGACGAGGCGGAAACGGATATCACAGCGATGCAGACCGCGTTCGCCGCCGGGGTGGCGGGCATCTCCGACGATGATCCGCAAGCTGCCCGCGCCGGGTTCGAGGACGTGTTGTCGCTTCACCTCGCACGAACCGGCGGGGG
>CATMOC010000393.1 GCA_950071955.1 uncultured Mesorhizobium sp.
CCAGATTGGGTCATTTTCCTACCCACCCCAAAGGACGCAACCGACGAATAGGGAGGTATCATTGGACGACGTACCCAAGCTGCCGGATCAATACGTGCCCATAGCCAAGGAAATGGCGCTGAAGCACCGGACCAAGAAAAAGTGCAAAACCTGCTACGACCGCGGCTACCAGGGCATCAATCAACTCAACCTGCTGATCACCTGTCATAAATGCGTCGATCTCGATGCTGTCGTCGATCACCGGGTAGACCCAGACGCTGGCGAAGGAGGTGTGCCGCCGCGCGTTGCTGTCATAGGGCGAGATGCGGACCAGGCGATGCACGCCCGATTCGGTCTTCAGCCAGCCATAGGCGTTGTGGCCCTTGATATGCAGCGTCGCGGACTTGATGCCTGCCTCCTCGCCGTCGTGCAGTTCCAGCACTTCGACCTTGAACTTCCGCCGTTCGGCCCATCGCGTGTACATGCGTAGGAGCATGTTCGCCCAGTCCTGGCTCTCGGTTCCGCCGGCGCCGGCATGCACTTCGAGATAGGCGTCGTTCTTGTCCGCTTCGCCCGAGAGCATCGTCTCGATCTGGCGTGCGTCGATCTCCGACTTCAGGTCCCTGATCGAAGCCTCGGCTTCGCTGACGACGCCCTCGTCGCCCTCCTCCTCGCCAAGCTGGATCAGCCCGACGCCGTCGTCGAGGCTCGATGTGAGGCGCCTGATGGCGGCGATCTGGTCTTCGAGCGACTGGCGCTCGCGCATCAGATCCTGCGCTTTCTGAGGGTCGTTCCAGAGTTCGCCGTCCTCGGCGAGCACGTTCAGATAGTCGAGACGCTTGACGGCCTGATCCCAGTCAAAGATGCCTCCTCAGCAGGCCTATGCCCTGCTTGATTTCGTCGACCAGATACTGCGTTTCCGCGCGCATGGCAGCTTGCCTGCTCTTTCCGTTTCAAGGATTGATGGATCGCGGCGGACCATACGGGTATGGTCCGCGGCTGTAAAGAAATCACCACATAGGATGGTGGCCGGCGAAGATCAATAAAGCCCGCCGCCGCCGGTCTGGATCGCCCGGCTGGCCGACGGCGAGATCGCCGCCCCGCCGCCCGAGGTGCCGAAGTCGCCTCCGATGATGGAGTAGCTGTCGGCGGGCCCGGTGCCGGGCTTGAAGGCTTCCATGATCACGCCCGGCTGGCCCTCGGTCGCCTGCATGCCGGTCTGCCGGTTGATGGCGATCAGCTTCATGCCTTCCGGCACCTGGAAATCGACCGGACGCATGTCCTTCAGCGCCTCGGCCATGAACTCCTTGAAGATCGGCGCCGCGAGACCGCCGCCGGTCGAGCCCTTGCCCATCGGCTTGGGCTGGTCGTAGCCCATGTAGACGCCGACCACGATGTCGGGCGTGAAGCCAACGAACCAGGCGTCCTTCTCCTCGTTGGTCGTTCCGGTCTTGCCGGCGATCGGGCGGCCGAGTTCGGAAACCGTGGTGGCGGTGCCACGCTGCACGACGCCTTCCATCATGGAAGTCATCTGGTAGGCAGTCATCGGATCGAGCACCTGTTCGGAATTGTCGATCAGTTCGGGTTCCGGCTGGCCGTTCCACGCGGTCGAGTTGCAGCCCTCGCAACCGCGCTCGTCGTGCTTGTAGACGGTCTTGCCGTAGCGGTCCTGGATACGGTCGATGAGCGAGGGCTTGATCGACTTGCCGCCGTTGGCGAACACCGAATAGGCCGACACCATGCGCATGACGGTGGTTTCGCCCGAACCGAGCGACATGGCGATGTGCGGCGGCATCTTGTCATAGACGCCGAAGCGTTCGGCATATTCCGCGACCAGGGGCATTCCCATGTCGTTGGCAAGGCGCACCGTCATAAGGTTGCGAGAACGCTCGATGCCGGCCCGCAGCGTCGAAGGACCGGCGGATTTGCCGCCGTAGTTCTTGGGCGACCAGACCTCGTTGCCAATGGTGATGGTGATCGGCGCGTCGAGCACCACCGATGCCGGCGTGTAGCCATTGTCGAGGGCGGCGGCATAAACGAACGGCTTGAAGGACGAACCGGGCTGCCGGTAGGCTTGCGTGGCGCGGTTGAACTCTGATTCCGCGTACGAGAAGCCGCCGACCATCGCCAGGACGCGGCCGGTATGGGGATCCATGGCCACGAGCCCGCCGCTGACCTGCGGCACCTGCCGCAGCATCCAGCCGTCGCCTTCGGGCGTCTTCTCCACATAGGCGACGTCGCCCGGCTTCAGCACGTCTGCCGGCGTGTTGGCCTTCAGGCGCTTGCCGTCGACGAGGTGGCTCATCGCCCACTTCATGTCCTCGGTCGAGACGGAAATCTTCTCGCGCTCGGCGACGACCTCGCCGGAAACCTCGCGCCCCGGCTGCAATCCAAGCGTCAGCCCATCCGCGCCCGCTTCCAGCACCACCGCGAGCTTCCATTCCGGCACGTCGCTCAGCGCCGGAACCTCTGCAAGCGGAACGCCCCAGTCGCCGGAGATGTCGATCTGGGTCACCGGACCGCGATAGCCGCGCAGCGTATCGTAGCGGATGAGGCCGTTCTGGAGCGCCTTGCGGGCGATGACCTGGAGCTTCGGATCGAGCGTCGTACGGACCGACAGCCCGCCTTCGTAGAGCGCGTCCTCGCCGTAGCGATCCATGATCTCGCGGCGGACTTCCTCGGTGAAATATTCTCCGGCAAAGAGATAGTTGCCGCGGCTGCGCGGCTTGACGTTGAGGCCCTCCGCCTTGGCCTTCGCGCCTTCGGCGGCATCGACATAACCATTGGCCACCATCTGGTCGATCACCCAGTCGCGGCGCTCGATCGCGCGCTCCGTGTGGCGGAAGGGATGATAGTTCGACGGCCCCTTCGGCAGTGAGGCCAGATAGGCGGCCTCGCCGACGGTCAACTCGTTGACCGACTTGTCGTAGTAAGCGAGCGCGGCGCCGGCGATGCCGTAGGACCCGAGGCCGAAGAAAATCTCGTTGAGATAGAGTTCGAAGATGCGGTCCTTGGAATAGGCCTGCTCGATGCGGAAGGCGAGGATCATCTCGCGGATCTTGCGGTCGTAGGTCTGCTTCGACGTCAACAGGAAGTTCTTCGCGACCTGCTGCGTGATCGTCGACGCGCCGACGGGACGGCGGCCGGAGCCCATGTTCTGGATGTTGGTGATGACCGCGCGCGTGAGGCCGGTCAGGTCGATGCCGGGGTGGGTGTAGAAGTTCTTGTCCTCGGCCGACAGGAATGCCGCTTTCACACGGTCCGGAACGGCCTGGATCGGCAGGTAAAGACGCCGCTCGCGCGCGAACTCGCCCATCAGCGCGCCATCGGCGGCATGGACGCGCGTCGTCACCGGGGGTTCGTATTTCGCGAGCACTTCGTAGTCGGGCAGATCGTTCGTCAACTCGCTGATATAGATGCCGATGCCGGCGGCCACGAGCAGGCCGAGCATGATCGCCACGCCAAAGAAATATCCAATCAGTCGAATCATACCCGCTCCAATCCGGACGCCCTGCATTCCCGCGCCGTTACCGACGCCCCCGTTGGAGTGCATTGCAGACCGACACCTCGAACCGTTCTTTGCGCGCTCGTTGTGAAGAAAATGCGGCAACCGTCCTTGACGTCCGCCGCGAAACCGTGTGCCCGGCCGGCCGCCGGACCGCATCTGCTCCAGGCTGTCAACCGCCCGCTCCCACCTTGGCGTCGGCGAAGATCGCGATCGCTGCGCCGATGCTCCTGGCCGCCTTCTCGCGCCATTCCGGGTCTTCCAGCTTGGCGACGTCCTTGGGATTGGAGAGATAGCCGAGTTCCACGAGCACCGAGGGAACGTCTGGCGCGCGCAGGACGCGGAAGCCGGCCGAGCGCTGCGGGTTGTTGATGAGCTCGATCGTGTCCGACAGTTCGCCGACCAGCGAGCGCGCGAAACTGACCGAGAAGCCGTGCGTCTCGCGCCGTACGAGGTCGAACAGGATGTCGGCGACCTGCTGATTTTCCTCCGCGATCTCGATCCCCGCCATCGAATCGGCAAGGTTCTCGCGCTCGGCCGCCGCCTTGGCAAGGTTGTCGGACGCCTTCTCGGAGATCGTGTAGACGGTCGCGCCGCTGATGTTCTTGATGTTGATCGTATCGGCGTGGATCGAGATGAAGAGGTCTGCCTCGTGCTGGCGGGCGATCCCCACCCTCTCGTCCAGCCGCAGGAACGTGTCATCGTCCCGCGTCAGGAACACGTTGTAACGGCCGCTCTCCTCGAGCTGTGCTTCCAGAACCTTCGAGAAGGTGAGCGTGATGTCCTTTTCGGCGGTCCCGTCGACCGCCCTGGCTCCGCCGTCTATTCCACCATGCCCGGGATCGATCACCACGGTGAACGGACGATCCGGCCGCTCCGGCGCGTCTCCCAGGCGGTCCTTCTTGTCCACGTTCACC